>CAZXNG010000286.1:0-1500 GCA_964642065.1 uncultured Halobacteriales archaeon | reverse complement strand
CCCTGATGACGATGTCGGTGAACTCCGTCATGTTCTGCATCTTCGCGCCGGCGTCGCAGGACGCCTTGATGAGGCCGCTGCAGGCCTCGGGTCCGTTGGCGACGTACAGGCCCTCGCTGTCCTGGGATTGCTTGTGGTCTACGTCGAGCTCGTCGAGTATCTGCTCCGCGGGGCTGCGGACGGTGACCTTGTTCATCAGGAAGCCGCCGAGCCAGAACCCGCCGCCGAGGTAGTTGTTCTTCTCGACGACCATCGTCTGGACGCCGCGCTCCGACAGCTCCTTCGCCGCCATCAACCCCGACGGTCCTCCGCCGACGACGATGACATCGCTGTCGCTGAAGTCCATGAACTCCTCCGTCCACTCCTGGCCGATGGCGCGCGTGACCTCTGCCTCTCCGACGTCGCTGAACTTCTCGAACTCTCCGTTGTCTTCTGACATAGCTGGATGTAGTATAGGCAAGTAGTAAAAGGTGCTGTTACCAGGGTGTCGCCGTACGTCGACGCGCATGGAACCCTAAGACCGTTATACGGTGCGGACGAAGACCGCCTATGATAGGAACACTGGGGCCGCGTGGCACCTACAGCCACCGCGCGGCTCTGGAGCTCGACGACGACGTAGTCTTCTACGACGGGGTACCGGAGATAGCGGAGGCGGTCGAAGCAGGCGACGTCGACCGCGGCGTCCTGCCCGTCGAGAACTCGATAGAGGGCAGTGTCAACGCCACCCTCGACGTGCTCACGGAGTACGACCTCTACATCGTCGCCGAGGTCGTCGCCGAGGTCGAACACGCCTTGCTGGCGCAGGACGACGGCTTCGACGTAGTCGCGAGCCATCCTCAGGCGCTGGCGCAGTGCAGGGACTACCTCCGCGACCGGTACCCCGACGCGGAGCTCAAGAGCGTGTCCTCGACCGCGGCCGCGGTGGAGATGGCGCGAGAGGACTCTGACGTAGCCGCTATCGCCCACCCGGACCTCGCGGACGGAGCGGTCGAGGTCGTCGACGACTCCGTGCAGGACGTCGAAGGCAACCGTACGAGGTTCGTCGCCGTAGCACGCGAACCCACCGGGGGGTCGAAGACCTCCATCGTGGTGTACCCCGGCACCGACCGACCGGGGCTGCTGTACGACATACTCGGGGTGTTCGAGGAACGCGGCGTCAACCTCACGCGGATCGAGTCCCGTCCGTCGAAGCGCGAGCTCGGCGACTACGTCTTCCACATCGACTTCGAGGGCGACGACCCCGAGGATATAGTCGAGGAGCTGGAGCGGCAGGTCGAGTGGGTGGAGTTCCTCGGTAGCTACGACAGGGTAGGATAGGTTTCCTACTTCGGAAGCCAGTCACCCCCCTTTGGTAGTTTGCGCGTTTGAAGATTCGATTAGATCTTGTCTTCGAACGCCAGTCACTTCGCTTGCGTTCGTTCTGTCGTTCGAAGATTCGATTTAAATCTCGTCCTCGAACTTCACTCACGGTCACTCCACTTCGCTCCGTTCATTACCTCG
>CAZXNG010000285.1:0-1516 GCA_964642065.1 uncultured Halobacteriales archaeon | reverse complement strand
CGGGTCTGCGCCTGACCCTGGAGGTCGCCGTCCATCAGGATGCGGACGGCGTCGAGGTCGGGTACGTTGGTCCAGAGACCCTGGGACGCCACGACCTCTCCCTCCTCCAGCTCCACGGTGCTCTCCTCGACCTCCTCGTCCATCGCGCTGTACGGGTAACCCCTCGGGTAGAGGTCGTGGGGGGTGTCGTGGAGCACGTTGACCCAGCTCTCGTCGGACTCCAGCGCGCGCACCTCTCCGTCCCGCGCGAGGTTGTCGAGGTGCTGGCCGAAGAAGTCGTACTCCTCCAGCGGTCGGGTGTCGTCGTCGATGAAGAAGCCGTACTCGAACCCTTCGTTCCAGAGGTAGAGGAGTCCGAAGCTGGTCTCAGCGTGGCTCGCGGCGGGGACTATGTGCGAGTACTCGTCCACGCCAGCGTCGTCGTACCATCTTTCACGCCTCGACCCGTCGAACACCTCGCCGGCGACGCCGAGGTCGTCGAGCATCTCCTCCATCTCTTCGGTGTCGCAGAAGTCCTCGGTGACGAGGACGAACTCCAGCCGGTCGACGTCGAAGCCGTGGGTTCGGGCGTTGTCGACGTACTCTCTCACGCAGTCGTACTCCCGTATCGTCGGCACGACCACGCAGACGTCCTGACTCGCCATAGGGTAGAGTTTTAGGATTGCCTAAATATATCTGTCGTTATAACGTTGAACCCCGCACCGTCTGCCTGACCGTCTCCTCGCCGTCGAGCCCAGGGGACCAGCCGAGCTCCCGCAGCCGGCTCACGTCCAACCTCATCCTCGGGACGTCGCCCTTCCAGCCCCTTCGCCCACCGGTGTACGTGAACTCGGGGTCCAGACCAATCTCCTCCGACACTATTTCGGCGATTCGCGTCACCGAGACGGTGTCGAGGTTGCCGATGTTGTAGAACACCCTGTCGCCGTCCTCGACCGCCGCCAGCATGCCGTCGACGCAGTCGTCGACGTGGACGTAGGACTTCTCCTGCCTGCCGTCCCCCAGTATCTCCAGCACCGAGGGGTCCTGCTGCAGCTTACGCACGAAGTCCGGTATAACGCCGTGACATCCCTCTCCCACGACGTTAGCGAGCCTGAACACCCGGACGTCGATACCCTCGGTCGCCGCGTAAGCCGTGCAGAACCCCTCGGACGCGAGCTTCGACGCGCCGTACGGCGACTCCGGAGCCATGGGTCCGTAGGTCTCCGGAGTCGGCGTCGGAGCCTCTCCGTAGACGGTGGAGCTCGAGGTGAACGCGAAGACGCCGACTCCGCCTTCGCAGCACGCCTCTAGAACTCGTCGGGTGGCGACGGCGTTGACACGGAGGTCGGCCTCGGGTTCGTCGACGCTCGAACGGACGTCGGGGTCGGCCGCGAGGTGGAACACCGCGTCGAACTCGTTCCACGGGAGCGAGTCGAGGAAGCCGGGGTCCAGCAGGTCGCCCACCCGCAGGTCGGCTTCTGAGGCCACTCTCTCGCGTTCGCCAGACCGGAGGTCGTCGACGACGACCACCTCGTTC
>CAZXNG010000284.1:0-1526 GCA_964642065.1 uncultured Halobacteriales archaeon | reverse complement strand
GCCGTCGTAGCTGTACTCGGTGTCGCTGAGCGCGTCCTCCATCCGCGAACGGGTCGCCTCGGGACCGTAGAGATCGCCGGTGCCGTACTTGACGACCTGGCTTTCGTCGTACCACGGCGACCACTTGGGCTGCCAGGTGTACTCGGGCTCGGCGTAGTCGCGGAACACGCCCTTGACGAACTTCTTCTTGTCGATGGCGCAGCCCAGCGCCTGCCGGACGCCCTTCTTGCGGAACGGCTTCCAGCCGTTGGCGCGCTGGTTGTAGAACAGCGGGACGTTGTACGGCTGGGGCGAGACGTTCAGGTAGACGTCCTCCTGCTCCTTGAAGCTCGACGCCTTGTTCGGCGGAATCTGGGCCTCGTCGAGTTCGCCGGTCCGGAGCGCCGAGAGCCGCGAGCTCTCCTCCTTGATGATCCGGGTCTCGACCGTATCGAAGTACGGGGCCTTCGAGAACGCCTTCTTGACGTCGTCGGCCTCGCGCAGGTAGTACTCGTCGTTGCGCGTGAAGACCATCTTGTTCTGGCGCTCCCAGCTGTCGAGCTTGTACGCCCCGAGGTTCCCGGTGAACGAGAGCGAGGTGAGCTCCTCGTCCTTCTTGAGTCCCTCGGCGTCCTCCTCCTCGACGTAGGGTTTGAGGAGCTCCTTCGGGGCCGTCATCATGCGCCACATGGCCGGCCGCTTGGCGAACGCGGGGTCGACCTCGGGGAGCTGGATCTCGAAGGTGTACTTGCCGGTCTTCTCGACCGGAACCGGCTCCTCGTCGATGTACCAGTCGCTTCGGGCCGCACTCCCGGCCCACTCGGTCTGGTGGACGTTCTTGATGATGTAGACGTAGTCCTCGGCGGTCAGCTGGCCGTAGGGGTCGCTCCACTGGAGGTTCTCGCGGAGCTTCGCCGTGTAGACCCGGTTGTCGTCGGTGGTGAGCTCGAGCCACAGCGGGAACTGGTTCTGCCCCGGCTTGAAGCCGTACGAGGCGTCGAGCGTCAGGTAGATCATGTCGGCCGTCGTCGACTCGGTGTTGTAGACGAAGTTGAGCGAGTCGAAGCTGGAGGAGACCGCCTGCGTGTAGGTCCCGCCGACCTCGGGGAGCTCGCCGCCTTCGGTGGTCGTCGTCCCCTGGGTTTCCTCGCCGAACCCGTCGTTCCCGGACGTCGTCGTGCCGCTGGTAGTGGTGTCCTGGGGACTGTCCGAACCCTGGCAGCCGGCGAGACCGGCGACGCCTGCAACGCCGAGCGCCTGAAGCCATTTCCGCCGGTTCATCCCGGGTCTGCCCTGTTCTGTGGTATCAAAGCCGTTGTTGCCAGATGGCATATCCTTTACCTAATGCTACCTCCCTATATAAGTGTCGGTTCGTTCGATTCGTTTCGATTCTGGCAGGTAGAATTACCGAATGTGCGTGTTATCTCTCTAGAAGTTTTACGAGGAACGTAAACTTAGTCCGGGTTGAAACACCAAGATAGCCAAATGTGGCCAATAATGAGGATGGATGCGACCCCCAGTATTATGCTGTAGGAAGAGCCACGGCT
>CAZXNG010000283.1:0-1537 GCA_964642065.1 uncultured Halobacteriales archaeon | reverse complement strand
TCCGTCGACCGGATAGCGAAACCTCTTACAGAGCGCGGACGAAGCCAGTTCCATGAACGTTGGAGCCCACGTCTCCGTCGCTGGCGGTGTCGAGAAAGCCGTCGAACGCCAGACGGAGATAGGAGGGAGCTGCGGTCAGATATTCGCCGGCAGCCCCCGTACCTGGAGCGTCGCCGAGTACGAAGACGAAGAAGCCGAGGAGTTCCGCGAAGCGAGGGAGGACTCCGGACAGGGGCCGTACGTCGTCCACTCGACCTACCTCGTCAACCTCGCGACGCCCAAGGACGACCTCTGGGAGAAGTCCAAGAACTGCATCCAGAAGGAGCTCGACGCCGCCGGCGCGCTCGGCGTCGAGTACGTGGTCTTCCACCCCGGCGCACACACGGGCAGCGGACGCGACAGCGGGGTCGATCGTATCGTCGAAGCCGTCCACGAGCTCGATATCCCCGACGACGTCACCCTGCTGTTCGAGAACACCGCAGGCAAGGGGACTACGCTGGGCAAGGAGTTCGAGGAGCTCGCCCGGATGAACGACGAGACCGCGGACGAGGACACCGCGGTCTGCATCGACACCTGCCACGCACACGCAGCGGGCTACGATCTCTCCGACGACGGGGAGTTCGAGGAGATGGTCGAGGAGCTGGACAGCACCGTCGGAGTCGAAGACGTACAGGTGCTGCATCTCAACGACAGCAAGGACCCGCTGGGGAGCGAGAAGGACAACCACCAGCACATCGGCGAAGGAGAGATAGGGGACGAGGGCTTCGCCAACGTCGTCAACCACCCCGAGTTGAGCGAGAAACCCATGGTGCTGGAGACCCCGGTCACCGACGACAGGGGGTACGCGGACAACCTCGAACACCTCCTCGGGCTCGTAGAGTGAGATGTCCCCTGAAAGCGACGTCGACGAGGTGCAGGACGACAGGTTCGAGGTGCTGCGCCGAGACTCCGAGCTCTCGCGGCTGATAGAGAGACAGGGCCGCCACCACGTCGAACCCGCCGAGGACGCCTTCGAACGCCTCGTCGTCAGCATCGTCCGGCAGCAGGTGTCGATGTCGTCCGCCGAAGCCATCCGCGAAAGACTGTTCGACGAGTTCACCGTGGAACCCGCCGAGCTAAGGTACGCCGACGAGTCTGCACTTCAGGACGTCGGTCTGTCGGAGGCGAAAGCCGGCTACGTCCTCGACGCCGCCGAGACCTTCGGCGAACGCGGCTGGACCAGGGAGAGCTTCAGCGGATGGAGCGACGACCGCGTGCGCGACGAGCTACGGGATATACGCGGCGTCGGAAGCTGGACCGCGGACATGTTCCTAATCTTCGTGCTCGGCCGCGACGACGTCTTCCCCGTCGGCGACCTCGGGATACGTAAGGCGATGGAGCAGCTGTACGGCCACGAGACCCGAAGCGAGATGGTGGAGCACAGCGAGAGATGGAGCCCCTACAGGTCGACGGCGAGCCTCTACCTCTGGAACTACGTCGACTGACGCCCGCCGCCGACGCCCCTCGTTCCGTCAGCGTTATACCCTGAAACCCCCCA
>CAZXNG010000282.1:0-1538 GCA_964642065.1 uncultured Halobacteriales archaeon | reverse complement strand
CGACGTCCACGTCTGCGGCGACGACCTGTTCGTCACCGACGTCGAACGCATCGAACGAGGCGTCGACGAGGGTGCGGCGAACAGCGTGCTCATCAAACCCAACCAGGTGGGTACGCTTTCGGCGACGTACGACGCCGTCGAGGCCGCGGAGCATGCGGGCTGTTCGACGGTGATGTCGCACAGGAGCGGAGAGACCGAGGACACGACCATCGCACACCTCGCCGTCGGCCTCGGCAGCACGTTCGTGAAGACAGGAGCCGTCGGCGGCGAGAGGACGGCGAAGCTCAACGAGATAATACGGATAGAAGACCGACTCAACTGGTGAACAAGATGTCAACTGAACAGACAGACGACGAGGAACAGGAAGCCCCCGAGGTAGAGGACGAGCCGGAGGAAGTAGAGGAGCCGGAGGGCGAGACAGAGAACGAAGCCGAAGACGCCGGAGAGGCGGGAGAGGCGGAGCCCGAGGACACCGCGGCGCAGCGCCGCGAGATGGCGGGCGTCGACGAGGACAGCGACCTGCTGATACCCGTCGACGACTACCTGTCGAGCGGGGTACACATCGGCACACAGCAGAAGACCGGACACATGGAGCGGTTCATCCACAAGGTCCGCGAGGACGGCCTCTACGTCATCGACGTCAACGAGACCGACAGCCGCATCGAGACGGCGGCGAACTTTCTCGCGAACTACGAACCCGCGAGCGTGCTCGTCACCTCGTCGAGGAAGTACGGCCAGCATCCCGCGGAGACCTTCGCCGCCGCCACGGGCGCGCGCGTCCGTAGCGGCCGGTTCATCCCGGGCACGCTGACGAACCCCGACTACGAGGGCTACATCGAACCCGACGTCCTCGTGGTCACCGACCCCATCGGCGACAGCCAGGCGGTCGACGAGGCCATCACCGTCGGCATCCCCGTAATCGCGATGTGCGACACCAACAACGCCACCAACAAGGTCGACCTCGTGATACCGACCAACAACAAGGGACGGAAGGCGCTGTCCGTCGTCTACTGGCTCCTCGCGAGGGAGCTGATGGAGCTCCGCGACCAGGAGACGGACTACGGGCTCGACGACTTCGAACCCGAGCTGTAGTCGGGATGACTTCGTCGAGCGCACCAGGCAAGGTCTTCTTCTTCGGCGAACACGCCGTCGTCTACGGCGAACCCGCGGTGCTCGCCGCCGTCGACCTCCGCACCCACGTGTCCGTAGAGCAGCGCGAGGTCGGCGACGACGTGGACGCCGTCGACGACCGGTACGTGTCTGCGGCTCTGGACGCGGTCCGCAGCACGACGGGGTACGACGGGGGCTTCCACGTCGACGTCGAGAGCGAGATACCCGTGGGCGCCGGCCTCGGCTCCAGTGCCGCCGTCACCGTGGCGACGCTGCACGCCGCGCTCAGGGAGGTCGGCGCGGAGATAGACGCAGGGGAGCTCGCCGTCGCGGCGCGTGACGTCGAGCGCGCGGTGCAGGGTTCGGCGTCGCAGGCGGATACCTACACCTCGATGCAGGGCGGCTTCACCTACGTGTCGCCTGAGAGC
>CAZXNG010000281.1:0-1561 GCA_964642065.1 uncultured Halobacteriales archaeon | reverse complement strand
CCGACACTCCGGTGACGCTGGGTATAGCGGGTCCGGGGATGACCGCGGAGGAGGCTCGGGAACGCGTCGACTACGGCGCACGCGCCGTCGAAGCCGCAGTAGAGCTCGCGGAAACCCTCGGATGATAGACGCAGTCTACCCCACCGACCTCCTCCGCGTCGCCGTCGCAGTGCCGCTGTTCGGCTACGCCGCCTACCGCGACGTCCTAGAACGCCGCGTTCGCCACCACGTCTGGCTGCCCGGCGTCGTCGTCGCCGTCGCCGCCTTAGCCGCCGATCTCGTAATACGTGACCCCGAGTTCGTCGTCAGGTTCGCGGCGCTCAGCCTCGCGGTCGGAGCAGTATTCGGCTACGGCTTCTACTACCTCGGCACCTTCGGCGGCGCCGACAGGTACGCGCTCGTGGTCATCGCGCTGCTGTTCCCCGTCTACCCGCTGTTCAACGTCGCCGGCCAACCCTTACCCGTCGTCGTCCCCGACGCCCCCATCTTCGTACTCACCGTGCTCGCCAACACCGTCGTAGTCGGCATCTTCTACCCCCTCAAGCTCACCGTCGAGAACCTCCGTCGCCGGAACCTCGAAAGCGTACTGCTGGTCTTCCTCGGGAAGAAGGTAGCCGTTGACGACCTCGACAGCCACTACGGCCGCCTGCTGCTCGGGCCCGAGAACTCGGACGAAGAAGGCCCTTTCAGCGTACTCAGGAGCCCCGAAGGCGTCCGCGACGTCGACCTGGTCCACGACCTCCTCGACTGGCACGACGTCGACCGCCCCTCCGAGATCGAGGACCCCCGTCTGGAGGAGTTCGTCGAGAAGTCCGACAGGTGGTCGAGCACCGACATCGAGCGCGACCAGCGTGAGCTGGAGGAGCTTATGGAGCGCGACACCGTCTGGATATCGCCGGGCATCCCGTTCGTCGTACCCATGCTTGCGGGCCTCGCTGTCGCGCTGACGTACGGCGACCTTCTGTTCGCCTTCTTAGACGCCTTCTTCGTCTGAGTCCGTCTCCCATCGGGGCCCGTCCGGTGCTCCCGACAGCGGTAAATGGAAGCACATCCTCGACACATGTATGATAGACGTGGACTTCGGCGACGACGGCCTCGTGCCCGCGGTGGCGCAGAGCGCCGACGACGGCGAGGTGCTGATGCTGGCGTACGTCGACGAGGAGGCGCTCGACCTGACGCTGGAGACCGGGGAGGCGCACTACTACAGCCGGTCGCGCGACGAGATATGGCACAAGGGCGAGTCGAGCGGACACACCCAGGAGGTCGACGAGGTGCGCGTCGACTGCGACGCCGACGCTCTGCTGTACCTCGTGAAGCAGGAGGGTGGCGCCTGCCACACCGGCCACAGGTCGTGCTTCCACCGCACCGTCGAGGGCGAACACGTCGGCGAACGGGTGTTCGACCCCGACGAGGTGTACGGATGAAGGTCGCTCTCGTCACCGGAGCAGCGGGCGGCATCGGACGCGCGACGGCGCTGAAGCTCGACTCCCACGGCTGGAGGGTCTACGCCACCGACGTCGACTCCGAGGGACTGGACGCACTCCCCGACGTGCTCCGCGCG
>CAZXNG010000280.1:0-1565 GCA_964642065.1 uncultured Halobacteriales archaeon | reverse complement strand
AGACGAGACAGGTTACACGCCTGTTTCACTGACCCGTAGCAGCCCGTTGGGCGTACTACGGAGGTGAACGATGGCAGATCAGGACCTAGAGACCGCAGTCAGTCGCGCTATCGAGGAGGCCCCGTCCCGGAACTTCACCGAGACGGTCGACCTCGCGATAAACCTGCGCGATTTGGATTTGAATGACCCGTCGAACCGGGTCGACGAAAGTATCGTACTCCCCGCTGGCACCGGCCAGGAGACCAGTATCATCGTCTTCGCGGACGGCGAGACCGCCGTCCGCGCCGAGGACGTCGCCGACGACGTGCTCGACGACGACGATCTGGCCGAGCTGGGCGACGACGAGGACGCCGCCAAGGACCTTGCCGACGACACGGACTTCTTCATCGCCGAAGCGTCGATGATGCAGGACGTGGCGTCGAACCTCGGTCGCATCCTCGGTCCCCGCGGGAAGATGCCCGAGCCGCTGGAGCCCGACGACGACGTCGTCGAGGTCGTCAACCGGATGAAAAACTCCGTCCAGCTGCGCTCCGGCGACCGCCGCACCTTCCACACGCGCGTGGGCGCGGAGGATATGTCCGCCGAGGACATCTCGGACAACATCGACGTCATCCTCCGTCGGCTCCACGCCGACCTGGAGAAGGGACCGCTGAACATCGACGCCGTCTACGTGAAGACCACGATGGGTCCCGCCGTGGAGGTGGCCTAGATGAGCGCCGAAGCCGAGCGCAAGACCGACGTCATCCCCGAGTGGAAACGCGAGGAGGTCGACGCGATCGTCGAGCTGCTCGAATCCTACGAGAGCGTCGGCGTCGTCGACATCGCCGGCATCCCGAGCCGCCAGCTCCAGGACATGCGCCGGGAGATCCACGGCGCCGCCGAACTTCGCGTCTCGCGAAACACCCTGCTGATTCGGGCACTCGAGGAAATCGACGACGGCCTGGAGGACCTCGCAACCTACGTCGAGGGCCAGGTCGGCCTCATCGCGACCGACGACAACCCCTTCGGCCTCTACAGGGAGCTGGAGGAGTCGAAGACGCCGGCGCCGATCAACGCCGGCGAGGTCGCGCCGAACGACGTCGTCATCCCGGAAGGTGACACCGGCATCGACCCCGGTCCGTTCGTCGGCGAACTCCAGCAGGTCGGCGCCAACGCCCGGATCGACGAGGGGTCGATTCAGGTACTCGAGGACTCCACGGTGCTCGAGGCCGGCGAGGAAGTGTCCAACGACCTCGCCAACGTGCTGGCCGAACTGGGCATCGAGCCCAAGGAGGTCGGTCTCGACCTGCGTGCCGTCTTCGCCGACGGCGTCCTGTTCGAACCGGAGGAACTCGAACTCGATTACGAGCAGTACGAGGCCGACGTCCGGGCCGCCGCGTCCCGCGCCTGGAACCTCTCGGTCAACGCCGAGTACCCCACCGCCGCGACGGCGTCGACGCTGCTCGCGACGGCAAGCGGCGAGGCGAAGAACCTCGCCATCCACGCCTCCATCGAGGATCCCGACGTGCTCCCGGACCTCGTGAGCAAGGCCGACGCCCAGCTCCGTGCGCTGGCCGGCCAGATCG
>CAZXNG010000279.1:0-1597 GCA_964642065.1 uncultured Halobacteriales archaeon | reverse complement strand
GGAGGTAGTGCCCACAGCCGTTGTGGGTGACGTTCCGGATGGCGCCGCCGGAGGAGCCGAAGTCGCCGGACTCGCGGTTCTCGGCGAGGGTCTCCTCGGCGCTGTTCAGCCCGTTGACGTAGCCCTGGTGGTGGGTGTCGTGGTGCCAGGTCAGCACCTGCTCGGAGATGTGCGGCTCGAGTGCGTCGTAGTCGTAGGGCAGTGGTGGCAGTTCAGGATTCGATTGTTCGGGCATGATGACCCCTCCGGCCGGCACCGACGAACGGCCGGCTGTTAAACGTTTAGGAGCGGAACGCAAACACGTCCCACGGGCAGCGTTATCGTCTCACTCGGCTATCGACACACGACGGCATCGTCCTCGTTTGCCACGGCGGAGGACATCTCTCGACGGTACGTTCGTGCTACCAGCGGTACGGCAGCCTTACGGGCGCCGGCCTGACGTGGCCCCAATGGCTTACCACGGCCCGGATCGAACGTCGACCATGGACACCGACGACGTGAATCTCGAGGTGACCGACCGCATCGCGACGGTGACGCTCGACCGGCCGGAGGTCCGCAACGCTCTCTCCGCGACGATGGCCGGTGAACTCGAACGGATCTTCGACCGAATTCCGGAAACTGATGCGCGCTGTGTTCTCCTTCAGGGAGCGGGCGAGGCGTTCTGTGCCGGCGGTGACGTCGGCGGGATGGTCGAAGCCCAGGACGACGACCTGACACACCGCGAGCGGGTCGCCCTCGTCGAGCAGTCGGTCAGTCGGGCCGTCGAAGCGGTGTTCGACTGTCGCCTCCCCGTCCTCGCGAAGGTCGACGGCGCGGCCTACGGCGCCGGTGCCGGACTGTTGCTCGCCTGCGACGTCCAGCTCGGCAGTCCGGACGCGAAGGTCGGCTTCGGCTTCAGGCGCCTCGGGCTCGCCGTCGACAGCGGCGTCTCCCACCTCCTGCCGCGCTACGTCGGGCTCAACACCGCGAAGGAGCTCGTCTTCACGGGCGAACTCGTCGACGCCGACCGCGCGCGCTCACTCGGCCTCCTCACGCGTCTGTTCGAACGGGAATCGTTCGAGGAGGGCGTCGACTCCATCGTCGAGACGGTCGCGTCGGGACCGACGGCCGCTCTCGCGACGTCGAAGGAGCTATTGAATCGGTCACAGTCCTCCCTCGCGGCGGCGACCGACGACGAGGAGCGCGCACAGGCACGGCTGCTCGAATCGGCAGACCACGTCGAAGGGGCGACGGCGTTTCTCCAGGAGCGCGAACCGGACTTCGAGGGTCGGTAGGCCACCGATGACGGCAGGCCCGGGTCGGCGATCGATTGATCGGGAACAGGCAGCTCAGAGCTTCTGTTCTGCGTCCTCGGCGAGTTCCTTCATGCGCTTGCCGACGCGACCGGCGTCTGAAAACTCGTCTTCGCTCATGGCGGTCGCGAGGGCGTTGCCGAGTACGAACACGGCGTGTTTGTGCTCGCTCTTGGACTTGTGGACGTCGGATGGGTCCACGTCGAGCTCCTCGTATGGATCGAACAGCGCCGGGTCGACCGAGTCTATTTCGTCGCGGAAGTACTCCATGATGAGGACCATTTGTTCGTGGAGTTCCAGCAGTT
>CAZXNG010000278.1:0-1629 GCA_964642065.1 uncultured Halobacteriales archaeon | reverse complement strand
CCCCGTCGTCGAAGCGGTTCTCTACGTCACAATCCTCGACTTCATGTTGCTCGGCGGACGGGTCAACCCCGACCGCATCGACGACGAACCCGGCGAGTACGACACCCCGTACCACGCGGAGCGACCCGGCGACGACTGACGCCGGAGAGCGCTTCCGAGGACTCGAACGGCTGCCGCAACCCACAGCCACTATACCCCCTGCTTACGTCACCTGGACCATGAGATACGGAGAAGAAGTCCTCAACAGGATATACCGGCGGGGTATGCTGGAGGACGAGCCGCCGGAGCTTCCTGCGGGCTACGAGGACCTCCGCGACGCCGCGCACGCGGAGATGTCGGAGGAGGCGCGGGCGTACGTCCACGGCGGCGCCGGCGCGGAGGACACCTTCCGGCGCGAGCAGGACTTCTCGGACTGGCGCATCGTCCCCCGGATGCTTCAGGACGTCGAGAGCCGCGACCTGTCGACGGCGTTCCTCGGCCGCGAGATAAGCTACCCCCTCGCGTTGACGCCGCTCGGCGTCCAGACCCTGGTGCATCCTGAGGGCGAGCTGGCGTCGGCGCGCGCCGCCGCGGCGCAGGACGTGCCTTTCGTGCTGTCGTCGCTGTCTTCGACGCCGATGGAGGACGTCGCCGACGAGCTCGGTGACACGCCGAAGTACTTCCAGTTCTACTGGTCGTCGGACGACGACGTCGCACGGTCTTTCCTTCACCGCGCCGAAGAAGCCGGCTACGACGGCATCGTTCTCACCGTCGACGCACCCATCCTCGGCTGGCGTGAACGACTGGTCGACCGCGGCTACTACCCCTTCTTAGAGGGCGAGGGCGTCGCCAACTACTTCAGCGACCCCGCGTTCCGCAGCCGGCTCGACCGGCCGCCGGAGGACGACCCCGACGCCGCCGTCGAGGAGTTCCTAGACGTCTTCGGCGACTCGTCGCTCACCTGGGGCGACCTCGACTTCCTGTTCGAGGAGACCGACCTCCCCGTCGCAGTCAAGGGCGTACTCCACCCAGACGACGCCCGTAGCGCGGTCGACGCCGGCGCCGAAGCCGTCGGGGTCTCGACGCACGGCGGCAGGCAGGTCGACGGCAGCATCACCGCGCTGGAGGCACTGCCGTCGGTGGTCGACGAGGTAGGGGACGACGCTACGGTGACCTTCGACTCGGGGATACGCCGCGGCAGCGACGTCTTCCGCGCCATCGCGCTCGGCGCCGACGTCTGCCTGCTCGGCCGTCCGTTCGTATACGGCCTCGCTCTCGACGGCCAGCGGGGCGTCGAACACGTGCTCCGGAACCTCCTCGCGGACTTCGACCTCGCGATGGGGCTGTCGGGGCGAGACAGCGTGGACGAGATCGACCGCGACGCAGTCGTGCACGAGAGCGAAGTTTAGAGAACCCAGGAGAGCTCGCGCATCGGGTTCTCGAACACGTAAGCGGCCGCTTGTACCCGGCTCCTCTACCTTGAACCGTAGGAAAGGAACTAATACACACCCCTCGGTTTACCTAGCCTGGTGAGCAAGACATGGAGGGAATAGAGGACGTGGACCGGGTCGTCCACGAACCCACCGAGGAGTTCGTGGAGCAGACCAACGTCTACGAGTTCATGCAGGAGCACGGCATCGACGACTACGA
>CAZXNG010000277.1:0-1629 GCA_964642065.1 uncultured Halobacteriales archaeon | reverse complement strand
GCGCGTCAAGGTAGAGGACGGTAGCGTCGCGTTCGGCAGTGCCCTCTACAACTGGGCCATCAGCGCCCCCTACATGCAGGAATCCGGCGTCGGCTTCGAGGAGGTCTACGAGTACAACAAAGGCGACGAGGACGACGTCGTCGAGCTCGCTCAGAAGTCTCCGCTCTACCGCGTCGTGCTGAACATGGTGGTGAACCACTTCCCCGACCCCGTCGACGCCCAAGAGCGACGGATACCGACGATATGGAGAGGCGACCCCGACAGCCAGATAGCGGAGGACATGATAAAGTCGAACCCCAACGGCGAGGTCGTCTTCATGGTCACCGACATCTCCATGGACCCTCACGCCGGCGAGGTAGCCACGGGCCGCCTGTTCAGCGGCACCATCGAACGAGGCCAGGAGCTAGAGATAAGCGGGGTCGCCGGCACCAACCGGATCCAGAACGTCGGCCTGTACATGGGCGACGAGCGCGAGGAGGTCGAGGAGGTGCCCGCGGGCAACATCGTCGCCGTCACCGGGCTGAAGGACGCCATCGCGGGCTCGACGGTCTCCAGCGTGGAGATGACGCCGTTCGAGTCCATCGAACACATCAGCGAACCCGTCGTCACCATCGCGCTCGAGGCGAAGAACATGGACGACCTCCCGAAGCTAATCGAGGTGCTTCAGCAGATATCGAAGGAGGACCCCACGGTGCACGTCGAGATAGACGAGGAGACCGGCGAGCACCTCATCAGCGGTATGGGAGAGCTCCACCTCGAGGTCATCACCCAGCGCATCGAACGCAACCAGGGCATCCCCGTCATCACCAGCGAACCCATCGTCGTCTACCGCGAGAGCGTCACACAGCCGGCGGGCGGAGAGGTCGAGGGCGTGTCGCCCAACCGCCACAACAAGTTCTACATCGAGGTCGAACCCCTCTCCGACGACATCGTCGAGGCGCTGCAGATGGGGGAGGCGACGATGGACCAGCCGGAGCAGCAGCGTCGGGAGGCCTTGATGGAGGCGGGTATGGAGAAGGAGGACGCCCAGAACGTCCAGCACATGAACGGCACCAACGTCCTGCTGGACGCGACGAAGGGCGTCCAGTACCTCCGGGAGACGATGGAGCTCATCGAGGAGGGCTTCGACGAGGCGACGGACGAGGGTCCGCTGGCGGGCGAACCCTCCAGCGGAGTGCTCGTACGGCTGAACGACGTCAAGCTCCACGAGGACGCCATCCACCGCGGCCCCGCACAGGTCATCCCCGCGGTCCGAGACGCCGTTCACCGCGGCATGATACATGGCGAGGTCCGTCTGCTGGAGCCAATCCAGGACGTCTACATCGAGACGCCGCAGGACCACATGGGACCGGCGAGCAGCGAGCTGCAGGGCCGGCGCGGCCGCATAGACGACATGATCCACGAGGGCGAGCTCGTGGAGATACACGGTCAGGCACCGGTCAGCGAGCTGTTCGGCTTCTCGAGCGACATCCGGAGCGCGACGGAGGGCAAGGCGGCGTGGAACGCGGAGAACGCGGGCTTCCAGACGTTGCCCGACAACCTGCAGATGGAGAAGGTCGAGGAGATACGTGAGAGGAAGGGCATGAAGATGGAGCTGCCGGAAGGCATCGACTACATCTGAAGCCGCCG
>CAZXNG010000276.1:0-1630 GCA_964642065.1 uncultured Halobacteriales archaeon | reverse complement strand
CGTTGTCCGCGATGCCCTGGACCGGAGACGCCGGCGTTATCTCCGCGACCGTCGAGGCGCCTTCCGAGGTGAAGAATCCGAATCCGTAGATGTTCCCCACGAGGCTCTCCACTAAGGACATCAACCCCGTTACCCAGAGGAACACGAGGCTGACGAGTAGGAGTCCGCCTACGACAGCGGGATAAGCCCGTCTGTCGTGGTCTTCCGAATCTAGGTATGAGGAGATACCCTGCAGAGCTAGGACGCCGACACCGGCTCCAGCCAAGACGAGCGGCTGCAGTATAGAGAAAGCGGTACCCTGAACCCTTCCGTGCATACCCAGAAGGAAGACGTAGAGCAGCACCGGCAGCGCGGAGAACACGAACGCACCCGCGGTCGTCAGCGCGAGATACTCCGTCGACTCGCCCTTCAGGTGCTCCCGAACCATCTGCAGTGTGACGAAGACGCCGAACGGAACCACTACGAAGATTCCGGCTGGCCAGGCGAGGACGTACAACGACAGACACAGGCCGCCCACCAGCGAGCCGACCGCCGCGGGCTTCAGCCCCCGCCAGTCACGGTCGCGGATATGGGCGACGGTGGGTTTCTCCGCGTACGCGCGGTCGACCGCGTAGATGAGTCCGAAGACCGCGAACGCCATGAAGAACGCCTCCGCGGACTGATGCTGCGCGTTGGCGAACGTCGTCCGGTTGAGGAACTGACCGGTGAGTAGGGCAATCGACATCACCGCCAGCAGCCCGTAGATCCTGTCCGTCAACTGACGTGCTATCAGGTAGACCGGCACAGCAGTCGCCACTCCGAACGCTACCGGCGCGAGCGCGGTCACGAGCTCCAGCTGGTACTGGCTCGGACTCCCGAGCCCGACCACCATCGCGACGAAGACCGTGATTTGGTTGAACAGGCCGCCGAAACCAGTCGAGGACATCGAGCCGAACGGGAAGTTCGTGAAGACGTCGAACGGCATCACCGCGGGGTAGTGCTCGACGAGGTACTCGTTCACCCGGATGTGGTACCAGGGGTCGTTCGCCGTGAAGAACACTCTTCCGTCCTCAAGCGCCTGGTCGCGCGGCAGGAGGCGCACCCAGGCCATGAACGCCATAACGACGACGAGGAAGGCGTGCGGAAGGTAACGTGTCTTGGACTCCAGTTCCTCTGCTTGCATTGGGTCAAGCAGGTCACGAATACTCATTAAAGGTGTCGGTAGGGGACTCCACCTCTGGAGCGCGTCCTCAGCGGTCCTTCTCCTCGTCGGCGAAGGAGTCCGCAAGTCGGAAGGTCTCCGGTAGCTTGTAGCGGTCGCACGCGTCGGCTACGACGTCGACGGCGGTGTCGGCGTCGACCATGTGTCCAGGAGACACGTACAGCGGATTGATGGACGTTCCGGCGGAGTTCGCGTACTGCCTCGACTGGTACGCGTACCCTATGACTGCGCCCTTCGGAGCATCTACACCGTCGTCGGCAGTCACGGCCACGCGTTCACCCTGCTGCAGGTCTTCGACGTCCTCGACAGATTTACCGCAAAGCAGGCTCTTCGCGACCCCGACGGTTGGGAGGTCGAGCACGACGCCGACGTGGGTGGCGAGCCCCGCCTGTCGCGGATGGATCCTGCCGCTACCGTCGACTAGCACGA
>CAZXNG010000275.1:0-1634 GCA_964642065.1 uncultured Halobacteriales archaeon | reverse complement strand
TCGAACTGTACATGGCGGGCGGCGCTGTCGCCGGCATCGCAGCGGGGTTCGCCGCTCTGATGTACATGGTGTCGAAGGGCAAGCCACACGCCGGCCTGCCGCTTCTGAACGCCGGCGCCGTCCTCGGGTTCTTCGCCAGCGGCCTCTACGTCGGCGTCACACCGCTGCAGGCGCTAGGTCTCGCGTGACCGCGGCGGTCCCCGCCCTTCAGCCGAACTCCGGCAGAGCGCGCTGCGGCCGCGGCGGCACGACGTAGTTCGCGCGGCTCCTCAAGTCGAGGTACTGGAGGATGCCGTTGTTGGTGCGGGCTCCGACCGCGGTCTCGGAGGCGATGTCGGCGGCGTTCATCGCCTCGCGGGTGTCGACGAAGTCTTCGATGCTCTCCTGCACCGCGACGAAGTGCAGGCCTGCTTCGTCTCCGTCGATGCTGTTGAAGTCCCTGCGTATCATCAGGGGTTCGTCGTCCTCCCGCACCCGGGTCATCTTCTCGCTGTGGCCGACGGTGCCGTAGGTTCGGGCGTGTTCGCGGACGGCTTCCTCGCCCTTGCAGTCGTCGGTCATCGGCTGGTCTCCGAGGTCGTCGCCGACGCCTTCGACGCGGCCCTCCTCGGCGTGCGCGGGGCAGAACATCTTGGCCTCGCGCTGGTACCGGCTGTCCTGCTCGTACCACTGCACGAGGTCGATGGACATCGACGACACGTGCATCGTGGTGCCGCCCTCGAACCGTTCCTCCGAGATGGTGACGCTGTCTTCGCTGGCCTGGTTGTCGCGGAAACCCGACTTGAACCCCATGTACAGCGGGGACTCGTCGGAGACGGGTTCGCCTTCGGGGACGCCGCTGACGTCCTGGTTGTCCGCCGGCAGCCCGCTGCCGATGAAGCCCGTCCGTCTCTCCACCTGCGTGAAGGCGGAGTCGAACGAACCGTCGACCTCGACGCCGTTGGCCTCGTCCCTCTCGCCCTCCAGCACCTGCTCGGCCTCCAGGAGCGCGGCGCTGTTGTCGCTGGCGAGGTGGACGACCGCGTCGTATCCGTCGAGGTCGGGGTCCTCGAACGAGGCGAGCGGCTCCGGTTCGGGGACCGGGCTGTCGACGCCGACGGCGTCGAAGTAGCCGTGGCTGTATCCGACGGTAAAGATCAGTCCGCGGTTGCTCCATTCGTAGGCTCGTTCGAGCGTCCGGAGCGCCCGCTCGACCTGTCCGGGGGCGTCGCCTGCGACGTCGTCGACTAGGTCGTACTGGAGAAGCAGGTGGTGTCGCGGTAGCTCGACGTTGCCGTGTTCGTCGGTCGACAGGTGGTCGTTCCAGGCGTGCTGCCGGCGCGGGAGGTCTTCGGGCGAGGTCGTTCCACGGGGGACCTCGGGCTCCCTCTCGATGCAAGCCGAGAGCGCCGCAGCGCCTCCGATGGCTACCGCGCTCCTGCAAAAGTCCCGGCGCGTGAGGTGTTCCATCCCCTGAACCTACCGGCCTGGGGAGTAAATCGGTTTTGGAGACCGTCGGCCCGGTGTCAGGGCCGTCTCCCGCACGTCGGGGTCTGCAGAGCTTGCCGATTCCGAAAGCCGTAACCCCCTGCTGCCCCTTTCTCGGGTATGGTCAAGCAAGTCTCGGCGGAGGAGCTGAAGGAGAAGATAGACAG
>CAZXNG010000274.1:0-1635 GCA_964642065.1 uncultured Halobacteriales archaeon | reverse complement strand
ATGAGCTCGACTATCTCCGGCGGCTTCGTCGCTCCGAACTTCATCAGCTCGTTGACGTCGGCGCCCGCGCAGAACGTGCCGCCCGCGCCCTCGAGCACGACGCAGCGTGCGTCGCCGCGCTTTATCTCGCGGAACTCCTCGGCGAGAGACTTCATCGCGTCGTGGTCGAGCGCGTTCTTCACTTCCGGCCTGTCGATGGTCACGGTGGTGACTCCGTCCTCCTCGGTCACGTCTACTGACATGACTCCAGATTGGTGGTCGTCCGGTAATAGCTTCCGGGTCAGAAATCCCGGGGTTCAGACGAGTGACTAAGGCGATACGACCTCCGAGCCGTTCGACTCGCCTTCTACGAGAACCGTGCCGTCTTCAGTCTCGACCGAGTAGGTCTCGCCCCGTTCCAGCCGGTAGTATCCGGTCTCGTCCTCGTACAGCACGGGTCGGAAGACGCCGATGGCTTCGCCGCCTTCGACCCGGAGGTAGTCGTAGTCCCAGCTGTGTACCTTCAGCAGGACGTGGTCGCTCCAGTTCATCGACCGGATGGCCCTGCCCTGTCCGAGCATCGAGCGGTCGGGCGGGGTGTCGTACAGCTGCACGCCGACGCCTGTCAGTATACGGTTCAGGGGTCTCTCGCTGTCCTGGGTCACCCTGGTCGGGAGGTCGGTGCGGTGAATCGGGATGCCTTCCGCGGTGATCTCCAGGCTAGCTTCGTCGACGAACCTACGCTCGGAGAACGAGGTCGAAGGAGAGACGTGAGCAGCTATGCCGCCGGAGTTCTCGACGTCGAGACCGTCGGAGGTCCGCACGAGGTAGAACCGCTCGCTGGAGAGGTCCTCAGCGGACCTGGATAATGAACGAGACGTGGAGGAGTTCGATACGGTCATCGTGACCTGGTCTTCCGACGTGAACCGGTCTCCTAGCTCAAGGTCGTCGACCCGGAGCACCCGACCGCCGCCGTTCTCGGGCTTGAGATGTGCGGCGGTGACGGAGTAGACTTCGCCAAGATCGGACCTCGGTTGCACAGGGGTCTCCAGCAGGTTCAGCCCGTCTCTGTCGAAGACGAGGTTCCAGTGAACGGGAGTGGTGACAGGGCCTTCTCTGCCGATCTCCACCCGACTGCGCGTCCTGGCCAGCTCTATATCTTCGTCATCTATCGAGAGGTAAGCTACGTAGGTTCCTTCTGCTACCCGCTGGAAGACGGGTTCTGACGCGGGGACGTCTTCGGTCCTCGGCTCCTCACCCGTGGACTCGTAGAGCAGCGCTACGGCCACGTTCTCCTGAGGCGTCCACTGGGAGTCGCTCACCACCACGATGCTGGAGCCGAGGTGGTAGGCGCTGACGTTGACTGCCGGAGGCTCGATTTCTAGAGTGGAGTCGATAGAGGAGGCCCAGGAGGGCACCGGGTGTCGGGGTTCGGCGAACGTCTCGTACACCAGTCCTCGTTCGCCTTCGGCCCCGAGTTCTCCGTACCTGACCCGGTCCTCTTCATCGACCAAAAGGTAGCCACGTGGCTCGCTCGCCCCCGTCAGCCGTTCGAACGGACTTCGTGGGTCGAGAACATCGTACCTTCTGTACCTTAGTCCTCGTCGTTCCTGGCTGCCGTTCTCGACGTAGCTATACCGCGTGAAAGCCTGTCGT
>CAZXNG010000273.1:0-1655 GCA_964642065.1 uncultured Halobacteriales archaeon | reverse complement strand
GAGAACAAGCCCGGCGTGCTGTCCCGAGTCGCCGGCCTGTTCACCCGCCGGAACTTCAACATCGACTCGCTCGCCGTCGGAGAGACCGAGAACCCCGACTACAGCCGGATGACCATCGTCGTCACCGGCGACGACCCCACCGTCGAACAGGTGATGAAGCAGCTGAACACCCTGATACCCGTCATCAAGGTCAGCAACCTCACCGACGACGAATCCGTCGACCGCGAGCTCGCGATGGTGAAGGTCAACGCGCCACCGGACACACGGAACGAGATAATGCAGATAGCGGAGACGTTCCGCGCCGACATCGTCGACATGGGCCGCGACACCGTCGTCATCGAGGTCAGCGGCGACACCGAGAAGGTCGAGGCGCTGTTCGACATGCTCCGGCAGTACGGCATCAAGGAGACCGTCCGCACCGGCCGCATCAGCCTGGTGCGCGGCGAGAAATCGACAGAGGATTAACCACCGCGGCATTCTCTCAGGTCAACCATGGTAGACGTAGAACCACTGTACGACGAGGACGCCGACAGCAGCTACATAGAAGACAGGACCGTCGCCGTCATCGGGTACGGCAGCCAGGGACACGCGCAGGCCCGCAACCTCGACGACAGCGGCGTCGACGTCGTCGTAGGCCTCCGCGAAGGCAGCAGCAGCCGCGACGACGCCGAAGACCACGGACTAGACGTGGCGACGCCGGCGGAGGCGGCGGAACAGGCGGACGTCGTCCAGATGCTCATCCCCGACACCCTGCAGCCCGACGTCTACGACAGCGAGATAGAGCAGGGGCTGGAGGAGGGCGACGCGCTGATGTTCAGCCACGGCTTCAACATCCACTTCGACCAGATCAGGCCGCCGGAGACCGTCGACGTCCTCATGGTCGCGCCGAAGTCCCCAGGAGACCTCGTCCGCCGGAACTACGAACGCGGCGAAGGCACCCCCGGTCTGCTCGCCGTCGAACAGGACTACACCGGCGAAGCGCAAGATATCGGGCTCGCGTACGCGCAGGCTATCGGCTGCACCCGCAGCGGGGTCATCGAGACCACGTTCCGCGAGGAGACGGAGACCGACCTGTTCGGCGAGCAGGCGATACTCTGCGGCGGCACCAGCGCGCTCATCAAGGAGTCGTTCGACACCCTCGTCGACGCCGGCTACTCGCCGGAGATGGCGTACTTCGAGTGCTGCAACGAGCTCAAGCTCATAGTCGACCTCATCTACGAGGGCGGCCTCACGGGGATGCGGGACAACGTCAGCGACACCGCGGAGTACGGCGACCTCACCCGCGGCCCCCGCGTCGTCGACGACCACGTACGAGACAACCTCGAGGAGGTGCTGGAGGAGGTGCAGAACGGCGAGTTCGCCCGCGAGTGGATAAACGAGAACCAGGCGAACCGACCGAGCTACAACCAGCTGAAGGAGCGCGACGAGGAGCATCTCATAGAGGAGGTCGGCGAGGAGTTGCGCGGCCTCATGACCTGGGCAGACGACGAGTAACCCCGCGTCGACCATCGAGCACCCGACCTCGAGCTTTCGTCGACGTCGAAACACCCTCGTTCGACGGGGAAAAGCCGACCGCTTAACCCCGTCGAACCCCTACATACACCACGAACAAGGAACACAGGATGTCAGAACGAACGCTGTACGACAAGGTATGG
>CAZXNG010000272.1:0-1659 GCA_964642065.1 uncultured Halobacteriales archaeon | reverse complement strand
GACGGCGTCACCCTGGTGGCGCAGGACTGGGGCGGCATCCTCGGCTTAACCTGCGCAGCCGAGAACCCCGCTCGGTTCCGCCGGCTGGTTCCGATGAACACCGGACTCCCCGACGGCACGCAGCCGATGCCGGAGGAGTGGACGCAGTTCCGTGACTTCGTCGCCGCCAGCGAGGAGCTACCCATCGGATACATGATAGAGCAAGGCTGCTACACCGAGCTCTCCGACGAGGTGAAGGCGGCGTACGAGGCGCCGTTCCCCGACGCCGAGCACCAGGCTGGCGCTCTCGAGCTACCGCTACGTGTGCCCACGGACCCCGAGACGGACGGCGCCGAACGTGTCCGCGCGGCACGTGAGGAGTTCGAGGACTGGAGCAAGCCGACCTTCGTCCTGTTCTCCGAGGACGACCCCATCACGGGACCGCCTGCGGCGGCGGAGCTACGGAGCGTCATCCCCGTCAGCAGGGAGCAGCCGGAGGTCTACGTCGAGGACGCCGCCCACTTCCTGCAGGAGGACGCCGGCCCACGCATCACGGAGCACATACTGGAGTTCGTCGACAGGACCTAGAGGTTTATCCGAGCTACCGGTCGTTTCAAGCCGTGAACAGCTTCGAGAGGTACCAGACCTTCCTCGTACTCGCCGGCGTAGCCGTCGGCGTCGGCATCGGACAGCTGAGGGGCGTACCGGAGGCGGCCGAGCGCCTCGTGCTGCCGTTCCTGCTGGTGATGCTGTTCGCGGTGTTCACCCGGGTGCCGCTGTCGAACCTCCGTGAGGGGTTCCGGAACCGCGAGGTAGCGGGCTGGAGCCTCCTGGTGAACTTCGTCTGGAACCCCTTGCTCGCCGTCGTGCTCGGCTTCGTCTTCCTCCGAGACCACCCCGCGCTCTGGGTGGGGCTGGTGATGTTGATGGTGACGCCGTGCACCGACTGGTACCTCGTCTTCACCGACATCGCAGACGGCGACGTCGCACTGGCGACGTCGCTGCTTCCGTACAACCTCGTGCTCCAGCTCGTCCTGCTGCCGGTCTACCTCTACCTGTTCGCCGGCGAGCTCGTCGACCTGCCGCTCGACGTCCTGTTCGAGAGCGTCCTCTTGGTGTTAGTCGTCCCCGTCGTCCTCGCGGTGCTCGCACGACGACTGCTGCCGTGGCTCCAGGGAGACGACTGGTTCCAGGGGTCGTTCCTCCCTCTGTTGAGCCCAGTCCAGGTTGTGTTCCTCACGCTCGCGGTGACGGCGATGTTCGCGTCGCAGGGTGACGCGGTCGTCGAGAACCCCTGGGTGCTCGCGCTGATGGCGCTGCCGGTGCTCGCGTTCTACGTCGTGAACTTCGGCGTCGCGCTCGCCGTCGGCTGGTACGCGGGGTTCAGCTACGAGGAGGTCGTCTGCCTCGGCTGCACCGTGCTGTCACGTAACTCGCCGACGGCGCTCGGCATCGCCGTCGTCGCGTTCCCCGAGGAACCCGTCATCGCGCTGGCGCTCGTCATCGGCCCCCTGCTGGAGCTGCCGCTGCTGAGCGTGGTGTCGAGGTTGTTCCTCGGGATACGGGAGAGAGGGCTGTGGAAAGAGAGTGGCCGGGCCTGAACGTCGTACGTCCGGTTGTTCAGTACGACCGGGGCATGTCGAGCGTGTGTTCGGCGATGAAGTTCTTCATCATCTCCGA
>CAZXNG010000271.1:0-1666 GCA_964642065.1 uncultured Halobacteriales archaeon | reverse complement strand
AGGTTGTCGTGAGCCGCCGTATGGAAGTAGTCGTGGAGGTGCGTGTTGATCACCAGCAGGTCCGGGAGCGGCGACCGCTTCAGGAACTGCAGGTACGGCTCGCCGAGGAGTCGGAGGTAGCTCTGCTCGAACGGAATCTTGAGCCACGGGTGGACCGAGACGGGCAGTTCGAGCAGGTCCGGTGCCTCGTTCGGGTAGTACGGCCGGGTCGGCAGATCGAGGTTGTTGTAGACGCCGGGTCGGTAGGACGGACAGATGCTGCTGTCGAACGCGAATCCCGCGTCCGAGAGCGTGGCGAGATCGCCTTCGTTCACGATGAATCGGGGTGCTCGATAGCCGTCGGGCGCGCGCCCGAGGACGTCCTCGAACGCGCGCACGCCCTCCCGAATCTCGTTTTCGAGACTGACCTGATTGTCCATGTCGTGCTGGTAGGAGTGGAGGTGGAACTCCGCGTCCAACTCGGCGTCGAGGCGTCGAACCGCGTCCGGCCGATCTTCGAGGACCTCGCCGACGACGAACACGGTCAGCGGCACGTCGAGGCGGTCCAGCAGCTCGACGTACTCGTCGAGGTGTTCGAACACGAGATAGCGCAGGTCCGGCGACTCGAACTCCCAGTTGTTCTCGAGGTCGAGCGTGATGCACGCCGTGTCGGTCGGCGTCGGAGCCATCGCGGCGGGTTTCAGCGCGTCAGCCATGCGAATCGTCTCTCACCATCGAGCGTACCTGTTCGAGAATCACGTCCGTCGTGTCCCTGTTGTCCGCGAGCAGTCGGCGTCGCTTCTCCGCCCACTCGTCGTCGTCCGACTCGGTCAGGATCTCCTTCGCCTTGCGGAGCGCCTGGGCCTGACGGTCCTCGCCGGAGTAGTTGAAGACCAGGCCGTATCGCTCCTCGATGTCCTCGGTGTACCCCATCTCTATCGTGGAGACGTAGACGGCTGGCGTCCCGAGAACCGCGCTCTCGGTCGCCATCGTCGGACTCTCCCCGACGTACAGGTTCGCGTAGTACATCAGGTCGTGCATGCGCTCGGGCGCGACCGACACCCGGTTCGGCTCGAGTTCGGCGGGCAGCGGCTCCTCGGAGGTGACGACGACCGTCGCTCCGGTCGATTCGAGTTCGCGGACGACCGCTTCGAGGCCGTCGAACCCCTCGCTGCCGACGTCGTGGGCCGCGTTCCACCCGACCGCGCGGAGGACGACGAAGTCGTCGTCCGGGGAGAGTCCGGCCTCGTCGAGCACCGACGGGTCGGGGTCGAACCGATCGGGGTGGAGGTACGCGAGTTCCTGATAGCCGTCGTATCGGACCTGCTTCGACCCGAGGTCGTCCCAGAAGCACCGCGAGGTGCAGACGCGGTCGGCGAAGGGGAAGGCGAGTCGATTCTGGAGCGTGGCGTGCTCCGCGTCGGCGAACACGAGGCTCTTCACGCCGAGGAGCGCCGACACCTGCGAGGTGGGGACGCCGACCTCTGCGACCATCAGGTCGGGATCGACCCGCCGGACCGCCCGGAGCAGTTTGTACTCGTAGGTCAGCCAGCTTCTGACGAGCCCCCGCTTCGAGGCGTGGTCGCCCGACAGCACCGTGTGGGGTACGTCGTAGGCCCGGAGGAGGTCCACCGCGATCTCCTTCTCCCGCGCGAAGACGTGGACCTCGTAGCCCGCCGCGGAGAGT
>CAZXNG010000270.1:0-1676 GCA_964642065.1 uncultured Halobacteriales archaeon | reverse complement strand
CCGGAGCTGCTGAACAAGTACGTCGGAGAGAGCGAGAAGGGCGTGCGCGAGGTCTTCAAGAAGGCGCGTCAGAACGCGCCGTCGATAATCTTCTTCGACGAGATAGACTCGATCGCGCCGGAGCGCGGAGGCAGCATGGACAGCCAGGTCACCGAGCGCGTGGTGTCGCAGCTGCTGACGGAGCTCGACGGCGTCGAGGAGCTGAAGAACGTCAAGGTCATCGCCGCCACCAACCGACCCGACCGCATCGACAAGGCGCTGCTCCGACCTGGCCGCCTGGACGAGCTCGTCGAGGTGCCGCTGCCGGACCTCGAAGCGAGGAAGGCGATCTTCCGCATCCACACGGAGGGCACCCCGCTCGCCGACGACGTCGACCTAGACGTGCTGGCGGACCGCACCGACGGATACACCGGCAGCGACATCGAAGCCGTCTGCCGCGAAGCCAGCATGGCGGGCATGCGGGAGTTCATCGAGGGCGTCGACCCCGAGGACCTCGACACCGCCGTCGACAACGTCCGCATCACCATGGACGAGTTCGAGGCGGCGCTCGACAGCGTCCGGCCGTCGCTCGACGAGGACGACGTCGAACGGTACGAGCAGATAGCGCGCGACCTCAGCAAGGGAGACGTCGAGGACGTCGAAGCCGAGGCCGCGAAGACGTTCCAGTAGCCGGCCAGCCAGAACGGTCAGCTTCCCCCATCTCCTTCTAACGACCTACTTCCTCTAGCTCCTCCACGTAGACCCCCATGAGCTCCTCCGCCGCATCGCGGTCGAGGTGGCCGATGGTGTGGCGGAGCGACAGCCCGAGGCTGGCGCCGCATGTGACCGCGCCGACTCCGACGGCGGTGGGGCCCCAGCACGGCGGGCTGAAGTACAGCGCCTCAGGCTCGCCACCGTGGAACGCCGGCAGCGGCTCAGGAGAGCGCCCGAGGTTCGACAGCACCGCGGTGTCCATCAAGCCCTCGCCGGGGCCGCGTAGGAACTCCGTCAGCCGGCCGCGCAGCCCCACCGGGGTCTCCGACGGGATGAGGTTCATGCTCTCCAGCAGACCCACCGGGGTGTCACTGTCTTTTATCTCCCGCGTCTGCCGCGCCACCTCCTCCACCGTCGCCGCAGGAGTGGAGCGGTGCCTGCTCCGGGTGGCGACGCGGTCGAACAAGGCGTAGTTTCCGACGACGTCGTAGAACCATTCCCTGGGCCGGAGGTTGACGGGCATCATCAGGCTGACCTTCCCCGTCGATACGCCGTGCTCGCGGTTCCAGCGTTCGACGGCGCGGTGTAGCGCCGCAAGCAGGAGGTCGTTGACGCTGACGCCGTCCGGCCGGCCGTCCACCAGCCATCCCGCGTCGTCTATCTCGTGGTGGACGAAGCCCCATCTTGCGTCGTCGACGCGGCTGTCGCCGGCGACCCTGTCCGGTCGGTCGACGGCGTTCCCGAGGTGTTCGACGGCGTTCCCCAGCTGCCGGACGCGGTCGCGGAGTCCGTCGGGTCGGGCGTCCTCGACCGCGCTCCGGTACTCCTCGAACTCCACGGGGTCGGGTTCGAGGTCTTCGCCGCGGTACGCCTGCGCGACCGTTCGCATCAACCTGAGGGCGCCGACGCCGTCGCAGGGGACGTGGCACGCCGACAGCACGACGTGATCTCCGTCGGGGGCGTGGAGCAGGAGCACGCGGTAC
>CAZXNG010000269.1:0-1686 GCA_964642065.1 uncultured Halobacteriales archaeon | reverse complement strand
GCCGGCCTCGCCGACGCCGTCGACGCCGCGCTCGAGGACCTGATGGAGAACGTCGACGACACCCACTACCTCGTCGGCAGCGTCGTCGGACCCGACCCCTTTCCCCGTATGGTGCGGGAGTTCCAGAGCGTCATCGGCGAGGAAGCCCGCGAACAGATACAGGAGAAGACCGGCGGGCTTCCGGACGCCTGCGTCGCCTGCGTCGGCGGCGGAAGCAACGCGATGGGTCTGTTTCACGCGTTCCGCGACGACCCCGTGGAGTTCTACGGCGCGGAGGGCGGCGGTGAAGGAAGCGACAGCAAGCGGCACGCGGCGCCGCTCGATTCGGGTGGAGACGAGGTCATACACGGTATGCGAACCAGGAAGATAGAGGACGACGTCGAGGTGCACTCGGTGAGCGCGGGCCTCGACTACCCTGCCGTCGGCCCCGAGCACGCGATGTTCCGCGAGGTAGGCCGCGCCACCTACACGGGGGTCACCGACGAAGAAGCGCTGGAGGCGTTCCGCGAGCTGAGCGAGGCGGAGGGCATCATCCCAGCGCTCGAGACCAGCCACGCGCTCGCGAGAGCGAAGCATCTCGCCGCTGACGAGCAGGAGGGTGACACAATCGTCGTCAACCTCTCGGGACGCGGCGACAAGGACATGGAGACCGCTGCGGAACGGTTCGATCTGGGTTAAACCAACTTTTCGGTGAGCTCTACGCGGTAGCTAAACAGAGCGAAAGTAAAAGCGCAGGTCAGTTCTGGCCGATTTACTTTCCGACCTGGGTCGCGCGTTCGACGACGTCCTCGCTGTATATCTCGGCGAGGTCGTTGTGCTGGTCGGGTCGGTTCTCGTAGACGTCCTTGAACAGCTTCACCGGCGTCATCAGCGCCTGGTAGGTCGCCTCGTCCCACATGCGGTCCGACTGGATGTCGACCTCGACGCCGTCGATGCTGACGGTGCACTCGCGTGTCATCGCGATGGCGCCCTTGCCAGCCTCCTTCGCCGCCTCGAACTCCTCCATCGAGTCGACGATGTCGTCCATGCTGGGGACGTACGACGTGAGGTCGACGAGCTCCTGCTTCAGCTCGTCCTCCGAGAGCGTCTGCTCGTCGTTGCCGACGGTCAATACGTACTCGCCGCCTGCTTCCTCGAGCGACACGCGGTCGCCCTCGTAGACCTGGACGCCGTCCTCCTCGGTGAGCTCGACCTCGCGGCCGTCGGCGTCGATGAGCCAGCTGCCCTCCTGCGGCGGAAGCGGCTGCTTGTTCGCGACCTCGACCTGTCCCGGCGTGAGGCTCCAGATGCCGTTCATGCCCATCGCGCTGTTCGCGGTGATGCGTTCGCGGTATCCGTCGACGTCGCGGATGTCGTCGAACGGGCCGTCGACCGCTATCAGGCCGGCGGCGCTGGCGCCGCGCGAGGTGTTGTGACGTAGCTCCTTCCACTCGGGGAGCTCGCCGGTCGGGGTGATGGCGCGCATGTCCTTGGTGTAGTCGACCTCTCCGTCGACGAGCAGGAACAGGCGTTCGAGGTTGTTCGTCGGCTTACCCATCTCGTCGCGTAGCTCGCCCATCGCGAGCTCCGCCTGCCCGCTCTCGATGATTACGGACATGTTCAGGCTGCCTTCGTCGAGACCGTACTCGTGTTCGACGATGGTGATGAACTCGTCGGCCTTCTTCCAGTCGTCGATGTCGCCGACCT
>CAZXNG010000268.1:0-1723 GCA_964642065.1 uncultured Halobacteriales archaeon | reverse complement strand
CCTACGAAGCCTTCTACGTCCACGAGGCGTACTAGCTCGTGGACTACCACTTCGGCTACTCCGACACCCTCCGCGACTACGAACCCTACCTGGAGCTGGAGGCCGAGGTCGGCCGCGGGCCCTTCTCCGCGTCGTTCGACTACACCGACGAGGCGCTCCGGGTCATCGAACACGGCGAGACCAGCCTCCGGAGCCGGCTCGAAAGACGTGTCGAAGAGGTCTTCTGACCCCTCACCCCCATCACGCTCCGCCTCCCTACCCCTCCCCCTCTCCCTCCACTCGTCCTGCTCCTGCCTCTCGCCTTCGCTGCACTCCGTTCTCTCCACAGCCCGCTCGTCGTATCGGCATCCGACAGCTAGCTTAGCCACGGTCCAGTAAATCTTTTAGTTCAGACTGCTGTTCATAGCAGATCCTTGAAGTGGAGACGTGGTTCGACCGGGGAAACTTTATAGTGCCGACGGACTGTAAGATTCAAGTACTATGGGTAAAGAAGCCGTCAGGAACCAGCTCCACGTGTTCCTCGACGACGTCACGCAGTTCGCGCTCGAGGACTTCCGTCCGCTCGCCGTCATCGGACTCGGGTTCCTCCCCGGCAACAGCATCGTCAAGCTACTGATGAGCCCGTTCATCAGCAAAGAGCTCAACGTCATCAAGATAACCCTGCAGAACGAGTTCAACGTCATCCTCGACCTCGCGGAGGCTATGAACGAGGGCGACCCCGAGCCCGAGGACTACTACGACCGTTTCATGCAGCACGACTTCTTCTACCAGAACTACCACGGACCCCACGAGGACGAGTTCCGCGACCTGCTGGAGAACCGACTGGAGGAGGTCGCCG
This sequence comes from uncultured Halobacteriales archaeon, assembly GCA_964642065.1. Lineage (GTDB taxonomy): Archaea > Halobacteriota > Halobacteria > Halobacteriales > Halorutilaceae > JAQZDA01. Next base: position 885 of record CAZXNG010000268.1, on the reverse strand, counting down.
AGGACCTCGCGCCGCTGCTGGACGCCGAGAGCGACGACTTCTGGGGCGCCCTCGTCGAGACCCACGACCGGGGGGAGGCGAAGGACATGCTGACCTACCACTTCAGCTTCACCGAGAAGGTCGTCACCCGGTTCGGAGACGGCCTCAAGCTCAAGTTCAAGCTGATGCCTCTCCTGGTCTTCGACTACACCGACGAAGCCGTACGCGTCCTCCCGGAAGCCGAGGGCTACCTCAGGGAGCAGATGCTGGAGACCATCGACGAGGAGTACAGGAAGCGCGCCATCCAGCAGAAGGAACAGCTCGAGGAGGAGAACCAGGAGCTCAGGCGGAGAGTGGAGGAGCTGGAGACGAGGAACCAGGAGCTCGAGGACAAGCTGAACTCCGTGAAGCAGAAGATGCAGGAGCACAGGGAGAGCGAGGGTCCGAGCGACGGAGCAGAAGGCCAGCGGACCGACGAGGGGGCAGCGACGGGCGGTGGAGCCGGACAGGGAGACGAATCAGGAGACAGCGGCATAAGCCGTGGAGACGAGGCCCAGACCCTCGGCGGCTCCGACGACGACCTCTCCGGAGACGGCGAGGGGGAGATACCGCTTGACGTCGAGAAGGCAGAGGACGAGTTCGGCATCGAGGCTGAGGACTCCGAGGACGACTGACAGCTAGCCTGTTCGACGTCTCGTAACTCTACAGCAGTCCGTTCTGCTTCGCCACCGTGTTCAGCTGTATCTCGTCGGTTCCCTCGACGATGCGGAGCAGCCGCGCGAGATGCAGGTGCTCCATGAACGGGTTGTCCTCCGACAGCCCGTTCGCGCCGTGTATCTGGACGGCGTCGTCCGCCGCCTGCCAGAACGTGTCCGTCGCGAACCACTTGAATATCGAGCTCTGCTC
>CAZXNG010000267.1:0-1725 GCA_964642065.1 uncultured Halobacteriales archaeon | reverse complement strand
CTCGTGGACGTCGGCGTGAGCTACGTCCAGATAAACAGGCACGAGCAGGCTATCGAGACGCTGGAGCGCGCCGTCAGCTTCGACCGCGACAACCAGGAGGCCTGGGTGAACAAGGGGTTCGCGCACGCCGCGCTCGGCGAGTGGGATCAGGCTATCGGCGCTCATCGGGAGGCGCTGGCGATAGACGACGAGAGCCGCACCGCGGCGAAGGCGCTCGTCAACCTCGCGTACGCGGAGCACGAGGCGGCGCGCGGCCGACCGCTGGAGCGTATCGAGCGCGCGCTCGAGATAGACGAGAGGATGCCGGAGGCGTGGTACAACCGGGCGTTCTTCCTGAACGAGCGCGGCCTGGCCGAGCAGGCGCTCCGCGCCATCGAGAACGCGGTGTCGCTGGGTTACCGCGGCGTCGAGGTTCTGCAGGAGAAGGCGCGGGCGCTGGAGGGCGTCGGCGACCTGGAGGAAGCGGAGAAGGCACGCGAAGAAGCCCGGATGATGCAGGAGGAGCAGATGAAGGAGCAGCAGCTGGGCGACGAAGACGCGGGCGACGTGGGGATGCGGGAGCGGTAGAGCGCAGTATCCGTGTCCGACGATAGAGCTGAGTTCGACGGAGCCGAGGACTCCGATATCCTCCTAAAGACGTACTCGACCGAACAGGGTGTGATGGCTGCGGTGGCCGACGAGGAGCTGCTGGGCACGGTGCACGAGGAGGACGACGTCAGACTGGACGTCTCCGAGGACTTCTACGGAGGCGAGGCCGTCCACGCGGGTGCTGTCGCCGAGACGCTGGCGGAGGCGGCGATAGCGAACCTCGTCGGCCAGCGCGCGGTCGAAGCCGGAGTGGCCTCCGGCGAGATAGACCCCTCGATGGTGCTGGACGTCGACGGGGTTCCGCACGCGCAGATGGTCAGGATGTAGCGAGGGCTCTACGCCAGAACCTGTCAAAAATACTTATAAGTTACGCGCCTCGAATAACAGGAAAGTGGCGTATTCGGGCAGAGGGTTAGCGGTGTCTGCCGTCGCCTCCGTAGCCGCTCTCTCGGCGGTCGTCTTCCTCGTGCTGTCCTCCCAGGTCGGGGTCGCGCTGATGCCCGTGCTCGGCATCGGCGGGTTCTACGTCGAGGCCGACTCCTTCGAGGGTGAAGGCGGCGTGGTCTACCCCGAGAACACGGACGGCTCGGGCTTCGACGAACCCGTTGCGACCGACACTCCCGCGTGCGAGCAGAGGCCGATGCTGGTGATAGAGCTCGACGAGGCGCAGGTGGACCGTTTCGACATCCGGAAGGACGTTGAGCTGCCGCACCTCACCGACCGCTGGCTCAGCCTCCGCATCGACCAGCCGTTCGGCGCCCGCCTCACGGGTAACCAGCTCAAGCTCTACACCACCCAGCTCCAGGTCGGCGAGATGGACATCCGGAACGTCATCCTCAGGGAGGCGGGGCCGAGCGGAGACACGAACGCGCCGAAGTGGGGGCCGGAGAGCGGCGAGTTCTACCTCGAAGGAGGTGACAACGTCAACAACCCCTCCGTCAACCCGGGGATAGAGGCGTCGAACGTCGAGGCCTGGATGCACGCAGTCACCGGACAGGGAATAAGGTTCGAGTCCACCAGCAGCTTCAATCCGGCCATCAACGTCGAGCTCGAGTACCCGACGAGCGACCAGCTCGAAAGCTACTACGACGGACGCCTCGGGTCCGGCGACCCACCGGACACGAACCCGCAGGAGTC
>CAZXNG010000266.1:0-1736 GCA_964642065.1 uncultured Halobacteriales archaeon | reverse complement strand
GCGACGTCGTTGTCGAAGACGTTCTCCACGACGTCGAGGGCGTCCGCGACCTTCGCGCCGCCGAGCGCGTAGACCCGGGGCTCCGGGGACTCGTCGAGGCCGCCGAGCACGTCGAGCTCGCGCTCCATCAGCAGGCCGGCGTACGACGGCAGCCGCGGGGGGAAGCCGACGAGCGACGGCTGCGAGCGGTGTGCGGCGCTGAATGCGTCGTTGACGTAGGCGTCGAACAGCGGCGCCAGACCCTCGACGAGATGGGTCTCCGCCGCCTGCTCCGGCGGCATCTCGATGTACTCCTCGCTGTAGAACCGTGCGTTGTCCAGCAGCACGAGGTCGCCTGGCTCGGCGTCACGCACACGCTCCCGCACGCCGGTGCCGAACAGGCCGTCGACGTACTCGACTTCGCGGCCGCTGAGGCGCTGCAGCCGCTCCGCGTGTCTCTCCAGAGTGGTGAAGTCGTTCTTGCCGGGACGCGACTGGTGGGCGACGAGCACGACGGCGGCGTCCGACAGCCGCTCGACCGTGTCGAGGTGTCCGCGGATTCGTTCGTCGTCGAGCAGCCTGCCGCTCGCGGGGTCGATGGGGCTGTTGAAGTCGACCCTCACGAGCACGCGTTTGCCCGCGGCGTCTAGCTCGTCGAGCGACCTGGGTTCCATCACCTAACCCTGACCTTTGACGTGATTAATTCTTGTGGTGGCGAGCGTCCAGAAAGAGGCCTTCGATGGTTCGCAGTGCCTACGAGGTGTCAGTCGACGTTGAAGCCTTCGTCGCGGAGGAAGTCCTCGACTCTGCTCTCGTGGTTGCCCTGTAGCTCGACGGTGCCGTCCTCCGCGGTGCCGCCGCAGGCGAGCTTCTTCTTCAGCTTCGTCGCTATCTCTCCGACGTCGATGTCGGTGGGGTCGAAGCCCTCGACGATGGTGACCTCCTTGCCGTACCTGCGTTCCTCGACGCGTATGTTTATCCGCTGGCTCTCCTTCGCGACGTCCTCGCAGATGCAGAGGTCGTCGGGGAGGCCGCAGGTCGGGCAGACCTCAGACAATAGCGACCCCCTCGGCGGTGACCGCGTGTGCGTCTCCGGCGGACCTTCTCATTATATCGGAGAGGAGAGGGATTTCGCCTCTCTGGCCGTCTCCTTGAGCATCACGACGTCGCCCTCCCTGACGGGGCCGACGGCGTTCCTCGTGAGCACCCTTCCCTTGTCGCTTCCCTCGAGCACTCTGGCCTTTATCTGCATGGCCTCTCCGTGCATACCTGTCTTCCCCACTACCTCGACGACCTCCGCCGGCGTCGCGTCGTCCGAAGTCTCGTTTTGTTCCTCAGCGGACATTTACCGACGTAACCTATCCGGGGCTTGAGAATAAGGGTTACGCTTGTGGGTCCCCCGTTTCCTGTCGACGAGGCGACACTTCGGGCCCCGGTCGACGTACAGCGAGGCCGACGACGTGGAGGTGCGCTAGCCGAAGCTTTGAGGGATGTGAGGCGCGTACGGTTCTAGCATGCCGTACGACGAAGACGAGATACGCGAGAGAGCCCAGGAGACAGACGGCTGGAGCTACGACGGCGACCGGCTGAGGAAGACCTACGAGTTCGACGAGTACGTGGACGGCGTGGAGTTCGTGAACGATGTCGCGGAGCTCGCGGAGGAAGCCAACCACCACCCCGACCTCCACGTCGGGTACAAGGAGGTCGAGGTCACGCTGAAGTCCCACGACGTAGACGGAATCACCGACAGGGACTGG
>CAZXNG010000265.1:0-1753 GCA_964642065.1 uncultured Halobacteriales archaeon | reverse complement strand
TCGCGGCGACCAACCGCGTCGACAGCGTAGACCCCGCGCTCCGCCGGCCCGGTCGGTTCGACCGCGAGATAGAGATAGGTGTGCCGGACGTCGAGGACCGACGAGAGATATTCGAGATACACACCCGCGGTATGCCGCTCGCCGACGACGTCGACATCGAACGTCTGGCGAACGAGACCCACGGCTTCGTCGGCGCCGACATCGCTTCGCTCTCCAAGGAGGGAGCGATGAAGGCTCTACGCCGGTACCTGCCGGAGATAGACCTCGACAGCGAGGACGTGCCGCCGGAGATGATAGACCGGATGGTGGTCAACGCCGACGACTTCAAGGGAGCGCTCAGGGAGGTCGAACCCAGCGCTATGCGGGAGGTGCTGGTCGAGCTCCCGCAGGTCACGTGGGACGAGGTCGGCGGCCTCGACGACGAGAGACAGGAGGTCGAGGAAGCCATCGAGTGGCCGCTGGTGTCGCCGGAGAAGTTCAAGAGGATGGGCATCGACTCGCCGAAAGGAGTCCTGCTGTACGGACCCCCTGGTACGGGCAAGACGCTGATGGCGAAGGCCGTCGCCAACGAGACCGGCGCGAACTTCATCAGCATCAGGGGCCCGCAGCTTCTGTCGAAGTGGGTGGGCGAGAGCGAGAAAGCCATCCGGCAAACGTTCCGGAAGGCGCGTCAGGTGGCACCCTGCGTGGTGTTCTTCGACGAGCTCGACTCGCTGGCGCCGTCGCGTTCGAGCGCCAGCGACAGCCGCGTCAGCGAACGCGTCGTCAACCAGATGCTGACGGAGCTCGACGGACTGGAGGAGCTGGAGGACGTCATGGTGGTCGGCGCCACCAACCGACCCGACATGATAGACCCCGCGTTGCTCCGCAGCGGCAGGTTCGACCGGCTCGTCATGCTCGGCGCACCCGACCGCGAGGGGCGCGAGGAGATACTCGACATCCACACCCATGACATGCCCCTCGACGAGGACGTCGTATTAGAGGAGATAGCGGAGATAACCGAGGGATACGTCGGCAGCGACCTCGAGACCATCGCCCGCGAAGCCGCGTTGATAGCGCTGCGGGAGGAGGACGACGCGGAAGAGGTTACGATGCGGCACTTCCGCGAGGCTCTGGAGAAGGTCCGACCCACCATCACAGAGGACATCAAGGAGTACTACGACAACGTCGAGGAGGAGTTCCAGGGTGGAAGGGCGAAGATACAGCAGGGACGCCGCGACAGCTACATAGGCTTCCAGTAGCCGAGCCGTGACGCTGAGAGACAGGGCGGCGGACGTCGCCTACGCCCGTCTCGAAGCAGTCGCCGAGGTGCTCGCGGAAGCCGGCGTCGAAGCCGACCACGTCACCGTGGCCTCGTTCTTGCTCGTCGTCGTCGCAGCGGTAGCGTTTGCCTTCGGCGCGTCCACGAGCTACCTCGCGGCAGCGGCTGCGCTCGCGGTCGCCGGTCTCCTCGACCTCGTCGACGGAGAGCTCGCCCGCCTGACGGGTGAAGCCGACCGCCAGGGCGACCTCCTCGACCACTCGTTCGACAGGTTCGCCGACGCCGCCCTTCTCGTCGGCGTCGCCGCCGCCACCGGATGGTGGCTCGCCGGCTTCTTCTCCGTCGCCGCCGTGCTGTTGACGGCGTACGCCGGGACGCAGGCGCAGGCGGTCGGCGTCGGCCGCGTATACCGCGGCGTCCTCACGCGTGCCGACGTGTTCGCGCTCGTGATCGCGGCGTCGCTCCTCGAAGCCGGCTCCGTGTCACACGACG
>CAZXNG010000264.1:0-1766 GCA_964642065.1 uncultured Halobacteriales archaeon | reverse complement strand
GACGACGCCGATGTCACCGACGTAGACCTCGTAGTCGCCCTCCGGCTCGACGGCGGAGTCGGTACCTCCCTCGTCCACCGGGACGTCGTGGTCTGACGCGTACGGCACCGTTATCTCGAACTCGCCGTCTTCGCCGGTCGTGGTGTTGTGCGCGTAGGTGAACGTCCTGTTCGTGTTCTCCGTCCTGAGGTTGACCTTGGCGAGCACGGTGGCGTTCGAGTGTTCGCTGTCGCCCGTAAGGCGCGCGCCCTCAACGCGTTCGAACGTCTTCACCGACGCCGCGGTCCGGATGTCGTATATGTAGCTGTTGCCTCCCGTCGGGATTGCCTGAGTCCGTTGAACCAGCTGACCGAGCTGCTGTATCGTCATGTCCATTCCAGGGAGGCTCTCGTCGTAGTCGACCCGGTTGAACAGCTGGTTGAACTGCTGGCTCCCCGTGGAGAGGTCGACGCTGGTGCCGATGAGTCCGTAGGTCTCGCTCTCGTGCACCAGCCTGTAGTGCTCGAGGCTCCGTGCGTCGTCGAGGTAGAGACGCGCGAGCATCGAGTCGTCGTAGCTCTCGCCTGTCGCGCCGAGCGACTCCGTGACGTTCTCTCTAAGGTTTATCTCCTTCCGTTCCACGTAGCCCGTGAAGTCGGTCCAGGTTCCGATGGCTCCGAACTTGCCAGCCGCCATCTGGTCGTCTATCACCACGTAACGCGTGTCCTCGTTCGCCTCCTGCTGCCCCTGCTCGTCTACCATGCTCCTGAGATCCTCGTCCGACATCTGATGGACGTTCCCTGGGTCCGGCTCCATCGACGGCAAGGCCTCCAGCAGGAGGTTCGCGCGCTCCTCCGTCTGGGACGTCAGGTACTCCGACGCGATGATGTTGCCCTCCTGGAACGGGTTCGCGTTCGGAACCCTCTTCGCGTTCACCGTTATCCAGTGGCCGTAGTCCCACCACGACATCACTCCGTAAGCGCCCTCCACGGGAGACTCGTCCACGGGGTACTCGAAGTCGTCGTCATCTGGCAGCGGATACTCCCCGAGATAGTCGAGGCCTGGCTCCGGCGTGTTCTCCTCCATCCAGGCTAGCGAGTCCTGCTGCCACGGCTCGCTTCCGCCGGCGCGCACGGAGTCCCAGGCCGGGGACATCCCGGGGCCGAGACCTACGAGCAGGACCGGGAGGAACAGGAACAGAATCATGACCATACCTATCAACTGGTACCCTTTGACATCGAGGAGGCTGTCTCCGAAGCTCTCGAAGTCCGACACCTCGAACTCCAGGTCGTCGATGTCGAGCACCAGGACGGCATGGTATACGCCGTACGCCGTCAGCACAGCGACCGCCAGCGCCATGTAGTATCCGAACCTCGCCTGCGTGAAGTACGCGCTGTACATCGTCACCGACCACAGAAGGACGAGAAGTTCCAGAGGTCTGTCTTTCCTCACTACTCTCCAGACGAGCCACGCCATCGCCACGAAGCCGAATATCCAGAGCAGACCGTTGTCTGCGATACCTTGGCCCGGAGACGCTGGCGTTATCTCCGCGACAGTCGAGGCACCTGCGCTCGTGAAGTAGCCGAAGCCGTAGATTCTACCAATCAGTGTTTCCACGAGCGAGATCAAGCCTGTCGCCCAGAGGAATACCAGGCTGACGAGGAGGAGTCCTCCTACTGCCGCGGGATAAGCCACCCTGTCGTACTCCTTCGTCTCGATGTAGGTGGAGATGCCCTGCAGAGAGAGGAATCCGACGCCGACTCCAGCCAGAACTAACGGCTGCAGTA
>CAZXNG010000263.1:0-1773 GCA_964642065.1 uncultured Halobacteriales archaeon | reverse complement strand
GTCGGAGAGCTACGGTACGAGCAGCAGTTCGACTCCGACGACGCCAACGAGATACAGGCGCAGCGCGCTCTCCGCGAGTCCGGGGTCGACGAGCAGGACTACAAGTTCCTGGCGTCGCTGGAGCCTCTCGCCGTGCTGTACGAGGAGGACGGCCGGCTGCGGCGGAGGATGACCGACCGCGTCCCCAAGCCCAACGCCGTCGTCGAGGAGGTCTCCGACGCCGAGGTAGCTAAAGCAGGGCTGAAGATACCCGACGAAGGCGTCTTCGTCGGCCACCTCGCGGTCGGAGGCGAACGCGTCCGATGCGCGAACACCTCGCCCTCCACCATCGACTACCGACTGCGCGACGGCTCCGAGAAGCGCGAACCCCTATTGTTCCGACACCTTCTCGTCGCCGGCGGAACCGGCAGCGGCAAGAGCCACAACGCCAAGAACCTCCTCCGGCAGGTGTTCGAGTCCACGTACGAGATCGAAGACGGCGACACCACAGTAGAACGCTCGCCAGCGACGGTGATCTTCGACCCACAGAACGAGTACAGCGAGATGCACGACGACAACCCCGACGTCGACGACGGCGTCCGCCGGAGCTGGGAGAAACAGGGAGTCGCGTACGGAGGCGTCGACGACGTAACCTGCTGGGTGCCCGACGTCGAAGGCTACAGCTACGACGCAGGCCACCGCGCACCCCAGCGGGAGTTCAGCGTCCCGTTTACGATGACCGAGAAGTACCCCTGGCTGCTCGCCGGCGCCCAGCTGACGGAGCACCAGTACCTCGCGCTAGAGACTCTGCTGGAGGACTACTTCGAGGACGCCGCCGAACCCCGCTACCGGGAGTTCTCGAGCTTCGTCGACGACCCCGCGACGATGGACCGCTACGTCGAACAGACGGGGAAGGTCCACGAGGCCACCTACAACGCACTGAAACGGAAGGTCGCCGGCAACACGGTGTTCGAACGGGTGTTCGACCGACCCTCCGACGCCATCACCGCCGACTCCGTGCTGAAGAGCTTCGTCGAACCCGGAGGCGTCAGCGTCGTACCCACCTACCACGTATCCAGCGGACGCGCCGAGGAGGTCGTGGTGCTCGCCGTCGCCTCGCTGCTCGTCGACAACAAGCTACAGAGCGGAGGCCACGACGCCGTGAAGACGACGCCGCTGCTGGTGGCGATGGACGAGGCTCACGAGTTCCTCAGCGAGGCCGACACCGCGCAGGGCAGCAGGATAAAGGCGAAGTTCGCGGAGGCGGCGAAGCAGGGCCGGAAGGAGCGTCTGGGTCTGTTCCTCATCACACAGGACCCCGGCGACGTCGCCGACCCCGTCTTCAAGCAGCTGAACACCAAAATCGCGCTCAACATCGGTGACGAGGGGGCGATAAACAGCCTCAACCTCCCGAAGGAGCTGGAGCGCCGCGTACCGTACCTCGAACGAGGGGAGATGGTGGTCTACAGCCCCGACAACAGCGAACCCGTCGAGGTCAAGGGACTGAGCGAATGCGTGGTGAAGCACGGCTGACCCCGGACGTGTACAATCGATGGACAGAACCCTTTACGTAGTCCTGTTCGCCGGCGCGCTGAACGCTGCCCAGGCCGTGGCGAAGCTCGCCGCGTACCTGCTCACGGGCAGCCCCTCGATGCTCGCCACCACCTACCACTCCGTATCGGACACCGTCAACCAGGTCCTGCTGCTCGTGGGCCTGAGGTACAGCAGGATGAAGCCCAGCCGCGACCACCCGTTCGGACACGGGAAAGCGGTGTTCTTCTACACGTTCCTGGT
>CAZXNG010000262.1:0-1782 GCA_964642065.1 uncultured Halobacteriales archaeon | reverse complement strand
GACACTCGCCCAGCCCGACCAAACAAACACTTGCTAGCGCGCGGGCCGAAGGCTTTCCAGGTAATCACGATTCTAGAGGTCGGCACGTTCGGAGAACAGAAACAACACTCCCATCCAAACATCACCGCATCCCGGGCGGCGGGTCGTCGCGGTCGTCGTCGTAGTCGACGTCGATGCCCTCCGCCTCGCGGCGGCGTCTCGCACGTCGGATCTGGAGGTAGTAGTACACCGAACCGACGAGGCCGACGACGACGCCAAGCACCGCGAGGCCGCCGAACAGCCAGATGTCGCGGTTCAGGTACCACCGGACGACGAGTACCGAGGTGTCCACGTTCTCCCAGGTGAGACTGACGCGGTCATCCACGACCTCGCGGCCGTCGTTCGGCGGCCGAACCTGTGCGAGAAGCGGAATCGAGGCGTCCGTGTCCGGTGGTAGGGTGAGTTCGTAGCTGCCCTCCACGGGCGTCTGGATGGTGAGCCGCTTGCCGCTCTTCGGGGTCGTGAAGGCCAGTTGGCCCTCCTCGGCAGGCAACTCGACGGTGGTCCGCTGGCGGTCGTTGCTGACGTCGAGGGCGTCGACGCGCTCGGTCGTGCCGTTCTCGTAGATGCGCGTCGGCTCGCCGTCGACGTACCGGACGAGCGTGCCGTTCGGATAGCGGAACTGCACGGCGTACAGCTCCAGCGGCTGTTCGATGGTCAGTGCGTCGGTGGTGTACAGCTCGATGGAGTCGTCGTCACTCCGTCGGGCTGAGACGTCGTAGACGGCGGTGTAGTTCTCGGAGTTGACGACGATGGAGGCGTTCCGGTCGGTGTCGAAGTCGTAGTCGGCGTCCTGCGAGAGCGCCTCGGGATCGTCGACGTTCGTGCCGAAGACGGACGTACAGCCGGAAACTCCGAGTACGACGACGAGTGCGAGGGCGGCAAGCAGGCGTCGGTTCATCTCAGGGGACGACGGCGAGCAGTTCCGATTCGAGGTGCGGTCCGACGTCGGCGAGCAGCCCCGGCGGGTCGGTCTCCTCCCGACAGACGACGCTCTGTTCCAGCAGGCCGAGGCGCTCGACGGTGACGATGTCGTCGGCGTGGCCGGCGCGGTTGACGGTCGCGCGCAACTGCGCCCGCGTGACGCTGTTGGCGTTCACCCGACCCGTGCCGCGCGTCCAGTCGTACAGCCGGTCGCGCTCTTCGTCGGCCAGCCGATTCGGTTCCTCGTCGCCGCCCTCGACGAACCGAAGCGGCATGTGCTGGACGAGGCCGAACCGCTTGCGAACCTGGGCGGGCGTCCCCTGACCGAGTCCGAGTTCGTCGGCCGGCACCCGGACGTCCTCGCCCACGTCGAGGATGAATCCGTCGTCGTCCCAGGATTCCAGCGTGCCGACGTACGTTTCGCCGGGACTCCGGTGGGGCGTGACGGCACCCCACTCCTCCTCGAGCAGGTTGCGCGCGACCGGGGCGTCCTCGCCCGTGACGGTGATGGAGGGGAAATCGTCGTCTCTGAGCCCCGCGGTGAACTCCACCTCGAGGTCCGCGAGGTCGTTGGCGACGAGCGACTCCAGGGAGTCCATCGCCCGGCGCTTGGCCTCGCCTCTGACGTACACCTTGGTTGCGAGAACGACCATCAGGCTTCCGTGAGCTCCTCGTCGACGTGGAGTTCCTCGCGCAGTTCCTCGATGCGGCGGTCCATCGAATCGACCAGCCGCTGGTTGTCCATCGTCTCGAGCTGGCTGCCGCACTGGGGGCACTCGAAGCCGAACTCCATCGCCTCGCCGAACTCGAATCGGAGCT
>CAZXNG010000261.1:0-1786 GCA_964642065.1 uncultured Halobacteriales archaeon | reverse complement strand
AGCACGTGAAGGCGGTGTTCGACGTCGGCGGCGAACGGTTCAAGGCGAACGGCAAGCGATTGATAGAGCCGGGGTACCACGCTGTCTACCCGTACTTCAACACCAGCGAGAGCCACGTGCCGCCGCTCGACGAGGGCGAAGCCGTCGAGATCGAGGAGACGGAGAAGCAGGAGAAGGAGACGCAGCCGCCGAACCGTATCGGGCAGTCGAAGCTCGTCGAACGGATGGAGGACGAGGGCATCGGCACCAAGAGCACCCGACACAACACCATCCAGAAGCTGTACGACCGCGGCTACATCGAAGGCAGCCCACCCAAGCCCACGGGACTCGCTCGCGCGGTCATCCAGGCGATGGAGGAGTACGCCGACCTCGTCACCGACCCCGACATGACGGAGCAGCTCGAGGAGGACATGGAGCGCATCGCGGAAGGCGACGTCAGCGAGGAGCAGGTGATGAAGGAGTCCCGCGAGATGCTCGACCGCGTCTTCGAGATACTCGAGGAGAAAGAGGAGGAGATAGGCGAGAGCCTCCGCGAGGGCCTGAAGGAGGACCGCACCCTCGGTCCCTGCGACGAGTGCGAGGAGGATCTCGTGATACGCAGCAGCCGCGGCGGCAGCTACTTCGTCGGCTGCGACGGCTACCCCGACTGCACGAACACCTACCCTCTGCCGAGCCGCGGAGAACCAATCCTGCTCGACGAGGAGTGCGAGGAGCACGGGCTACAGCACGTGAAGATGCTCGCCGGACAGAGCACGTTCACCCACGGCTGCCCCCGATGCAAGGCGGAGGAGGCGGAGAAGGAGGACGACGTCGTCATCGGCGAATGTCCGGAGTGCGGAGAGGCGGAGGGCGGGGAGCTCGCTATCAAGCGGACGCCGCGCGGCGGCCGCCTCGTCGGCTGCACCCGGTACCCCGACTGCGACTACTCACTACCGCTGCCCCGACGCGGCGACGTCGAGGTCACCGACGACGTCTGCGACGAACACGGGTTGCCGGAGCTAGAGATACACACAGGAGGCGACGAACCCTGGGAGCTCGGCTGCCCGATATGCAACTACCGCGAGTACCAGAGGCAGCAGCAGGAGGACGAGGGCCTGAAGGCGGTGAAAGGTATCGGAGACGCGACGGCGGAGAAGCTCGAGGACGCCGACATCGAGAGCGTCGACGACCTCCAGGAGGCGGACCCGGACGAGCTGGCGGAGCAGGTCGACAACGTCAGCGCCAGCCGCATCCGCGAGTGGCAGGACGCCAGCGCATGAAGCAGTCGATAGCGGTGCGCATCGACCTCGGGATGGGTGAGGGTAAGGTCGCGGCGCAGGTCGCGCACGCGTCGCTGAAGGCGTACGAGGACGCGGACGACGACGCCGTCGACGAGTGGAAGCGAAGCGGTCAGAAGAAGGTCGTCGTCGAGGTGGAGGGAGAGGACGAACTCCTGCATCTGAAGGAGGCTGCGGAGCGCCGCGGGCTGCCGAACGCGCTGGTGCGGGACGCCGGTCACACGCAGGTGGAGAGCGGCACCCTGACGGCGCTCGCCGTGGGGCCGGCAGCGGACGACGAAGTCGACGCCGTCACCGGCGAGCTGTCGCTTCTGTGACTCCTTCAGCCGGCGTTCAGAACCCCGGTTAACCTGACCTTAATCGAACGACGTAAAGCCTGTCCGTCTTGTTTTACCGCGGTTCGCCCCTCTAACGTAAAGCCTTTTTACGGTGCTCGCAAAACAGTCCAATATGTTCGAAGTCGAACTGCTCGAAAACAAGGACTCGTTGCTCCAGAAGCTCGGCGAACG
>CAZXNG010000260.1:0-1792 GCA_964642065.1 uncultured Halobacteriales archaeon | reverse complement strand
GAACCATAAGTGCAACGTCAGACGTGGTGCGGTCGTCAGACGCACGTCAGACGGACCGGTGTCTCGGCCGGCCAGAGGACACCGCATCTGATTTGACGGCTCCCTACGTATAGCGCACGATGGACTGGAGGCGCTGGTACGCGCTCGACGCCGTCGACGACGCCCTCTACCGCCTCCGGTACTACTTCGTGCCCTTCGACCTCAAGAGGTACCTCGTGCTCTTGCTCGTCACCTCCGTGGTAGGAGCCCGCGCAGGATACGGCGTCTTCGGTGACATCACGACGTTCTTCGCAGGAGTCGAGGCCGACCTCAGGCTCACGCGTCCCGCCGTAGAGCTAGTGCTCGACGACATCGACCTTTTCGTGGCGGCCGCCGGTTTGCTCGCCTTATTCCTCCTCGTCAGCGCGGTCTTCGAGTTCGTCTTCGTCGACGTCCTCTCGGGGGACGAGATACGTCTACGACGTCTCGTCCGAAGCCGCTGGCGGGAGGGACTAGCGCTGTTCGGCTTCCGCGTCGCTGCGACCCTCGCTTTCTTCGCTACCTCCTACATCGCCGTAGGCCTCTACCGCGACGCAGTACAGGCCTCCGCGGCCATCGCACCTCTAGTCGTCGGAGTCGCAGCGGTGGCGTTCGCCACCTCACTCGTCAACGGGCTCACCACGGACTTCGTCGTCCCTATAATGGTGGTGGAAGACCACGGCCTCGGCGACGGCTGGGTGAAGCTGGTGAAGCTGCTGAAGGCGCATCCAAGTCAGTTCGGCTTCTACGTGGTCTTCCGCGGCGCGGTCAACGCCTTCGTCCTCGTCGGGGCTACCGTGGTGAGCGTGGTCTTGGGAGCCACGCTGGCGTTGCCGCTCGCGGGCTTCGGCTACGCCTTCGGTCTCACCTCCGGTGGTCTCGACGCGGCGCTGGCCACCGCCGCCGGAGTCGCGCTCGTCGTCACCCTCGCTGTCGTCTACGTCGTCCTATTGGTTCTGCTTCTCGCCGTCTTCGTCCAGCTACCCGTCCGTCTGTTCCTCCGGTGCTACCCCATCTACGTCCTCGGCTACGTCGACGACCGGTACTCCCTGCTGGAGCCCAGACCGGCGGATATTAGCCTGCCGGACTTCTTACTGGGTAGAAAGTGAAGCTCGCGGTCGGCATCGACGACACTGACTCCCGCGAACGCGGGATGTGCACGACCTACCTCGCCGCCGTCGTAGCCGAACGCGTCTCCGGCTACGCCGACGTCGAGGACCGCGTGCTGTTCCGTCTCAACCCCGACGCACCCCACCGGACCCGGGGGAACGCCGCGCTCGCGCTCTACATCGACACCGAGCACCCCGAAAGGGTCCGCGAGGACGTCGTCGAAGCCGTCGAGACACACGCCGTCTTCGACGACCCCGACACCAACCCGGGTGTGGCGTTCCACGAGGGCGCTGTCTCTGACGCGCTCGCTTACCAGTCGGTGAAGACTGTCCGTCGGCTCGTCGACGAAGCCGACGCCCCGGACGTCGCGACGCTACACGGGGTCGACCTCCGGAGCTGGGGTAACGGCCGCGGAGTCGTCGGAGCTCTGGCGGCGATTGGTTCGCGTAGGGCGCTCGACCTCTACGGCGACGAGAGCTACGAGCTGCTCGCCTACCGTGGCGTCGACCACGGCGGCAGAGAACGCAGGTACGACGTGGAGTCGTTCCATACTGCGCACCGCGAGACCCATCCCGAGACCTGGGACACCGTAGACGAAGACGGCGACGTCGTCGCCGTACCCGCAGCCGAAGGACCCGTGCTCTACGGCCTGCGGGGGGAGAGC
>CAZXNG010000259.1:0-1794 GCA_964642065.1 uncultured Halobacteriales archaeon | reverse complement strand
CACCTCCGCAGCCTTCTCCGTGTCGGCGAGATCCAGCTCCTTGACGACGTCGGCGTGCGGCGTCACCTCGAACTCCTGTTCGGGGTGCTCCCCCCACCGGTCGACCTCCTCGTTGCCCTCCTCGTCCTCCCCCTCGGGCACGGAGCCGTGGAGGACGTTGCCTATCTCGTACCTCAGGCGGTCGCGCTCCTTCTTCAGGTCCTCCTCCCTCTCCTCCAGCTCCGCTATCTCCTGCTTTATCTCCTTCACCCGCCGTATCTCGTCCTCGGCGGCCCCGCCCTCCTGCTTCTTCTCCGCCACCTTCCGCGACAGCTCGTTCCGCTCCGCGCGGAGGTCGTCGGCGTCCTGCCTCGCCTGCCTCCATCTCTCGTCTATCTCGACGACGCGGTCGACGCGGTCGGGGTCCTTGTCGCGCCGCCGCTCGCTCTCCCGTATCTTCTCCGCGTCCTCGCGGAAGTCTTCCATAGACAGCAAGGTTGCCGTAGGTTTGGACGTACGGAGTTTAAAGCTTCCTTTGACGGTCCTCCGGAGCGATGTGCCGTCGACCCTGCCGAAGAGATCGAGCTGACGGCGGAAACCAGCAACCTATTTACGCGGCAAAGGACTACCGCGGCACATGAGCAAGAACTCCAAGGCCAAGAAACGCCGGCTCGCGAAGAAGAACCGGCAGAACGTCCGCGTGCCCGCGTGGGTCATGATGAAGACCGACCGCAACGTGATGCAGCACCCGAAGCGCCGGAACTGGCGGCGCAACGACATAGACGAGTAGACCGATGGAGGAACGAGTAATCACCGTACCCCTGAGGGACGCGAAGGACGCGCCGAAGCCCGGACGCGCGGGCAAGGCGATGCAGATAGTCCGCAGCGACCTCGCGAAGCACTTCAGCGCACCCGAGGACGACGTCAACCTCGACGAGAGCATCAACGAGGAGGTCTGGAGCCGGAGCCGCAGCAAGATACCCAGCAAGGTCCGCGTCAGGGCCGCGAAGTTCGAGGACGGAGTCGTAGAGGCCGAGCTGGCCGACTGATGCTACGGGCCAGCTTCAACGGAAGCCCCTTCCTCGGAGTCTTCGCCGAAGCTACGGAGGACTACCTCCTCGTAGCCGGCGGCGTCGAACACGACGACGTAGCCGACGAGCTCGAAGTCGACATGGTGTACAGCGGGACGCTCGCGAACAGCGGCGTGGTCGGCAGCACCGCGGTCGCGAACTCGAACGGCGTACTCGTCAGCGACGACGTGCTCGACCACGAGATAGAGGCCATCGAGGACGCCGTAGACGTCCCGGTCGAACGGTTCCCCGGGCCGCCGAACGCAGTCGGCAACTTCGTGCTCGCTAACGACGACGTCGCCGCCGTCAGCCCGGGACTCGGCGACGGCCAGCGCGACGCGGTCGCCGACGCGCTCGACGTCGAAGTCCATCCGGCGACGCTCGGCGGCCTCGAGGTCGTCGGTAGCGCCGGCGTCGCCACCGCGAACGGAGTGCTCTGCCACCCGAGGAGCAGCGACGAGGAGCTGGATTTCCTCGAAGACGTCTTCGACGTCCACGTCGACGTCGGCACCGTGAACTACGGCACCCCGCTCGTCGGCAGCGGCCTCCTGGCGAACACGAAGGGATACGTCGCCGGCACCGAGACGACGGGGCCGGAGCTCGGACGCATCGAGGAGACGCTCGGCTTCGTCTGACCCGGCTGCGACCGTCGCCCTCGAACCAACCACACTTATACCTCCGAGAACCCTGCCTCTAGACATGACTGAGTACGAGGTCACCGGTGAGTTCGAGCCCGGGGGAGAGC
>CAZXNG010000258.1:0-1812 GCA_964642065.1 uncultured Halobacteriales archaeon | reverse complement strand
TTCGGTTCAGAGGGACAAATACCTTGCCCCGAGACGCTCTCGCCCACGTATCTCGCCGCGGCGAGAGGCCGGTGCAGGAGAAGTCATCGCCAGCCTTAACCCCTCCATCACGTATCCATCTACATGTCGAAACAGATCGAGGTAGGTTCGACCCTCGGCGCTGTCGCCGCGTTCGTCGTGCTGCTCGCCGTCGCGGGCACGCTCGGCTTCGGCCGGTGGGGCGTGGTCGCGGCGCTCGCCGCCTTCGTCCTGCTGGTCTCCGCTGCGGGCTACCTCATCACCGAGGAGAAGTACGAGGTCGACGCGGACGAAGTTGACGCAGGCGGCGACGTGGATTCCGCGTAGACCGTGAACACCAGCTAGCTCTCGCCTGCTCCTGTCTCTCCGTCGTCTGCGCCGTCCTCTGGTGGTTCGGCTCCCGCCGTCGCTCCGTCATCTGCAGAGCTCCCTTCGTCGTCTGCGGTCTCGCCGTCCTCCTCAGAGCCACCCTCACCGTCGCCCGTATCTCTGTCCTCCCCCTCCCCCTCCCCCCCCTCCTCGTCGTCCAGGTCGTCGAGCTTCCGGCGGTAGTAGGCGAGAGGGTGGTTGATGGTGTCACAGAGCTCGTCCCGGTTGCGGCAGTCTCCGTAGGTCACCATCGTCGAACACGAGGGACAGCTGTACTCCGTCGGACTCGTCTTCCCCTGTATGTGGTCGGTCTGGTACCGCGTCATCTCCTCGCCGAAGCCCGGGTTGACCTCGTAGGTCTCGACTATCTCGTCGGTCGACATCCCGATGTTCGTGAGGAACGCGGTGATGGCGAACCGCGAGTGGTGTTCGAGGTGTTCGCCGTTCCGGACGTCCGACAGCAACGCCTTCATGCAAGGTGGGAACTCCGTCTCCTCGACGCGGTCTATCTCCGACGACAGGTCGGCGTGCGCGACCGCGTCCCGGAGGTCGTCGACAGCGGGCTCCACGAGCTCCACGACCTCCGGCGGGAGGTCGAGCGGGAGACCGTCGCCGACGCGCCGCAGCACGGCTTCGCGCGCCATCTCCAGCACCTCCACCCGGCCGACCTCCACCCTGCCGGCGTCGACCTCGCGGTTGACGAGCTTCCACTCCTCGCCGTTCATACCCGCCGCGTACTCGAGGTAGCTCTCCACCGGCATCTCGTACGCCTGCGTCGACCCTCCGCCGCCGGTCGCGCGCTCGACCCCCTGAACCTCGAAGCCGAACTCCCGCACTAGATCGCTGAACTCCAGTCGGGCTTCGCCGACGCTGCCGAAAGACGTCGACGAGTTCACGTCCTCCTTCAAACGGTCGAACGCGGTCGCAGCCTCCGCCCACGCGTACCTGCGGGTGACTGCGTGGTCGTCGACGGCGCTGACGACGGCGCGCGCCACGGGGTAGCTGTACAGCTCGACGCGCGGCGAAGACGCTATCTCCCCTATCTCGCTCTGTTCGACGGCGCGGACCGCGCGTTCGGCGGCACGGTCGAGCACCGCGTCGTCTACGAGGTCGCTGAAGCCGTCGACACGTCTCTCGACCTCCTCGGTCGCCTCCTGGAGCCAGGGGTACCGCGCGACCTTCGTCGAGACCGCTGTGGACATCTCGTTGTGGGTAGGAAGCGCCGGGGGTGTAAAAGCCTGTTCTACGGAGACGGCGCCGCGGTCGCCGCGAAGACCTACTCGTTCTCGATGCGCGGCGCCAGCAGGTACCGGACGTTTGCGTCGCCGCCCGCGAGCTCGAACTCCATCCTGACGGGGAAGTCGCCGCCCACGTGCAGCGTCACCTGTGCGTCCGAGGGGATGGCCTTCGACATCGACTCGAGGT
>CAZXNG010000257.1:0-1844 GCA_964642065.1 uncultured Halobacteriales archaeon | reverse complement strand
CCCGAGCAGTTCCCCGGCCTCGTCTACAGGCTCGACGACCCCGAAGTCGTCGTCCTGCTGTTCGGCAGCGGCAAACTCGTCGTCACCGGCGGCGAGCGGCCGGAGGACGCCGACGAAGCCGTCGACAAGATAGTCGCCCAGCTCAAGGACCTCGACCTCCTGGGCTGAAACGGCTTCAGATGGACGTTCTCGCACGGTAGATGGACTCCGGACTTTTCAACAGATACAGCGAGTACCTCGAAACGTACGTACAGGTTGGGCTAGCGTCCGGGAACGTCGTCGGCGTCACCTTCACCGACTCGCCCGACGGAGACGAGGTCGGCGAGGGCGACGTAGCCGTGGTCGACGCCGTCTTCGAGTACCTCTCTGGAGGTTCGAGCGTCGACGCACCGTACGCTCTCACCGTCTCGGGTCTCGAGCGTCGGGCCCTCGAACGCACGCGCGACGTACCGTACGGCTCCACCGTGTCCTACGAGGAGTTCGCGCGCTCCATCGGCGCCGAGGACGAAGCCGACGAGGTACGTGACGACCTCCAGTCTAACCCCGTCCCCATCGTGCTACCCTGTCACCGTGTCGTCGCCGACGACGGCGTCGGCGGCTACACCGGCCCCAGGGAGGTCAAGCGGAGGCTGCTGGAGCTCGAAAGCTGAACACGTGGGTTTTTCCTGCTGGCAGTCGATTCGACTGTATGGGACTGAGCGACAGGAAGCTGATAAGGATAATACTCCTACTGATAGTGATCTGGATAGCGCTGAATATAGCGGGAGAGCTCGTGGACTTCCTAGGCGATGTCCTCAACCTGGCGACCAACAGCGTGATAGCGGGAGTGCTGGTGATACTGCTTATCCTCTGGTACCTCGACTACATATAGAGAACCCACTCGCAGCTGTGAGACTTCGCGCGGCTCAGCTGTAGTCGTCCTCGGCGACGTCCCGTATCCGCTGGACTCCGTCGACCTCGTCCACGACCTCCTCCACCTCGTCGGGGACGAGGCTCCGCCAGTCGCCTCCCTCGAGCATGCGCTCGCGGACCTCGGTGCCGCTGTATCGGTCGCGTTCGAACAGGTGACCCGTTCGGACCTCGAAGCCGTCCTCCTCGAACAGCCTGACGATGAGGGGGTTGTTGCTGTAGACGACGTCGAACGGCGGACAGAGCGACCGGAGGTGCTCCGTCCAGACGGCGTTCCTGTTGAGGTCCTCGACGGGGATGGCGTACACCGTCGCGGGGTGGTCCTCTAGGGTCTTCGTTATCATGCTGACACGTTCGCCCGCGGTGAACGGGTTCCTGGTGGAGTGGCTCTTCTGCGCGCTGCCGACCGCGACCACTACCTCATCGACCTCCTCCGCTATCATGTCGACGACCTTGACGTGGCCCTCGTGGAACGGCTGGAACCTGCCGACGTGGAGTCCGCGCATCTACGGTTCCATACCTTCGGCGGTGGATTAAGCTTTCGCGTTGTACACAGAGCCGCCAGGGAAGTGCCCCCCGGACGAGCCTCTCGACCCTGTGCGGTCAGCCGCTACCGTGGAGAACCGACGTGACAGGGGGTTCAGACGGAGATCGGGGCCGGGAAACGTGCTAAGTCGTGCGTTCTCGACCGTGTTCTTCCGAAGGCGTGACAGAAAGTATATCAGTCCTCCCGGCGTTAGTTCAGGTAACGGAAGATTTCTTCCAGAGTGAAAGACATGAGCGACGTCCCCGACGAAGAATCGGAAGACGAAGCGGACGAGGTCGACGGAGACAGCAACAGCGACGGGGAGGCGATAGAGGACGTCGAGATAGACGAGGTGAAGGTAGGTGGAGACGGCGACGAAGCGGAGGAAAGTAGCTCCGACGTGGAAGAC
>CAZXNG010000256.1:0-1853 GCA_964642065.1 uncultured Halobacteriales archaeon | reverse complement strand
GGCACGGAGCTCCTGCTGAGGGACGGCGAGCACATGTCCGTCTACGGCGCCTCCGCACTCCATCAGCTGAACTCCCTCGACCCGACGCCAGCGGTTCGACGCGGCAGGGCCTTCTGGAGGAGCTGGGAGCCGGATCTCACGGTCCAGGTGCTGGAGGTGCTCTGTCGATGCACCGGAACCGCTGACGGCACCGCCGAATGGGTGGCGGAGCTCGTCGACGCCGAGGAACCCGCGGTGAGGGAACACGCTCTCGACCTCCTCGCCGAAGGCGGCCTCCAGAACCGCTCCCGGGACCATCTGTCGGCGGACCTCGTAGCAGACCCCTCACCCCGGGTCAGAAGGGCTGCATACCGGGTGCTCGGCGAGTGGGGTGACGAGGACTCCATCTCCGTGCTGGAGTACGCTGCATCCCTGGAGACGTCCGAAGACGCCGGCCTCGAAGCAGCGAGACAGCTCCACCGGTTAGGCGTCCGCCCGGAGACAGATAGGGCGCAGCAGGCCTACGACTGGGTGGACGAGGAGAGGAGGGCTCTCTCCCTATGACTCTGGACACCGCACTCGGCTGGTTCGCAGGCTTCGTCGTCGTGTACTTCGTCGTGGTCAACGGAGGCTACCTCCTCGTCCACCTGGTTTCCCTGGTGGAGGGAGCCCGTCAACGTCGCCGGCACAGGTGGCGTCCTATGTTCGAGTCCTCGGTGCAGGAGTTCCAGCCGGAGATAGCAGTCGTCGTACCCGCGTACAACGAAGCACCCGTCATAGCAGACAGCGTCCGCAGCCACCTACACGTGGATTACCCGGAGAAACAGGTGGTCGTGGTCAACGACGGCTCGACGGACGACACCCTAGAGGTGCTGCTGGAGGAGTTCCCGCTGACCCGGGTGGACGCCAGCTACCCCTACGACCTCGACACCGAGGCTGTCCGCGACGTCTACGTATCATCCGAGGAACCGCTCGTGGTCGTCGACAAGGAGAACGGAGGCAAGGCCGACACCCTCAACGCAGGAGTCGGGTACACGGAAGCCGAGCTCTTCTGCGCTGTCGACGCCGACGGAATCGTCGAAAGAACAGCCTTAGAGGACGTCGTGAGGCCGTTCATGCGGGAGCCAGGCACCACCGTGGCTACGGGTGGCAGCGTCCGGGTCGCCAACGGATGTACGGTGTCCGACGCCAACGTTCTGACCTGCCGCGTGACCGGCCAGCCTCTCGTCGACCTACAGCGTATAGAGTACCTGAGGGCGTTCCTGTCGGGACGCGTAGGGCTG
Organism: uncultured Halobacteriales archaeon; assembly: GCA_964642065.1. Lineage (GTDB taxonomy): Archaea > Halobacteriota > Halobacteria > Halobacteriales > Halorutilaceae > JAQZDA01. Next base: position 591 of record CAZXNG010000256.1, on the reverse strand, counting down.
AGCGCGCTCAAGAGCCTCCTGATAATCAGCGGTGCGTTCGGCCTGTTCAGAACCCAGTCCGTCGAGGAAGCCGGTGGCTACGACTCCGGAAGCGTCACGGAGGACCTCGAACTCGTCGTCCGGCTCCACAGGTGGCTGGCTGACGAAGACCGAAGGTACACGATGGAGTTCATGCCGCAGCCCGTCGTCTGGACCGAGGTCCCCGAGTCCATCTCACAGCTCGGGAGGCAGCGCCGCAGATGGTACCGCGGCCTCGTCGACACCCTGTGGCGGAACAGGGACGCCGTCGGACGCAGGAGGTACGGCGCGGTCGGACTGGTGGCGCTTCCGTTCTTCGTCGTCGCAGAAGCTTTCGGTCCGTTGATAGAGGGCGTCGGGTACCTATTCCTCGTCGTAGCCTTCCTGATGGGGTTGCTGGCCCCCGCTTACTTCGTCGCCTTCCTCGCAGCCGCCGTCGGCCTCGGGGTCCTGCTGTCGTGGATGAGCGTCTACCAGGAGGTGCGGGGTTTCCGCAGGTACAGGAGGAACCGCGACGTCGTCGTGCTGCTGTTCCACGGGTTCCTGGAGAACGTCGGCTACCGGCAGTGGAGG
>CAZXNG010000255.1:0-1859 GCA_964642065.1 uncultured Halobacteriales archaeon | reverse complement strand
TCGTCGGGCTCGGCACCGGTTCGACGGCAGCGTACGCGGTGGGGCGGCTCGCGGAACGCGTCGACAGCGGCCTCGACGTCCAGGGCGTACCCACCTCCTCCGCGACACGCAGGCTCGCCATAGAGCAAGGTGTCCCGCTGACGTCTCTCGACGTGGCTTCGCCAGACATCACGATAGACGGAGCCGACGCCTACACCGCGGAGATGGACCTCGTGAAAGGCGGGGGCGCCGCTCACACTCGGGAGAAGGTCGTCGCCGAAGCCAGCGACCGGTTCGTCGCCGTCGTCGACGAGACGAAGGAAGTCGACGCCTTCGGCGTGGTGCCGCTCGAGGTCGTCGAGCACGCGCTACCCCTCGTCGAGAGACGGCTGCGGGAGATTGACTCCGAACCCATCGTACGAGAGTGCAGCGGGAAGGACGGCGCCGTGGTGACCGACGACGGCAACCCCGTCGTAGACGCGGACTTCGGCAGGATAGACGACCCCGAAGAGGTCGCACGGAAGCTCGACCGCACCACCGGAGTCGTCGAACACGGACTCTTCCTCGGATTGGCGGACGAGATCCACGTCGGCGGCGATGACGACGTCACGGTGCTCGAAGGATGACAGTGGAGACGGACGTTCGAGGGTCGAGGTGGGAGGCGAGGTGATGGAGCCGAAGCAGGAGCTGACGAGCGTCGACGTCGCGGCCGTCTGCCGGGAGCTAGACGAGCTCGAGGATGCGGTGTTCGACAAGTTCTACCAGCTCGACGACGACACACTCCGTTTCAAGCTCAGGGACTACGACCGCGGCCGCGTCGACGTCGTCGCCGAGGTCGGCGACGTCAAGCGCATTCATTCGGTGGAGGAGCCGGAGGACGCGCCCGAGCGGCCGCCGAACCTGCCGATGCTGATGCGGAAGCGGCTGTCGAGCGGCAGCCTACGCGAGGTTCGGCAGCACGGCTTCGACCGCGTCGCCGTCGTCGAAGGCAGCCACCACGACGAACGGTACACCATCGCCGTCGAGCTGTTCGGCGACGGCAACGTCGCCTTCCTCGACGGAGACGGCGTCGTCCTCCGGTCGCTCCGTACGGTCCGGCTGAAGAGCCGTCAGGTGGTGGGAGGAGAACCCTACGAGTACCCGCCGGAGCGCGTCGACCCAGGAGAGCTCGACCTCGAAGGCTTCGTGGACGTTCTGATGGAGAGCGGCACCGACCTCGTCCGGACGCTCGCGAGCCAGATGAACTTCGGCGGCATGTACGCGGAGGAGATATGTCGACGCGCCGACGTGCCGAAGGAGACGCCGGTCGACGAAGCCAGCGACGCCGAGGTCGAAGACGTGTACACCGAGATGAGCTACCTAGTGGAAACCGTCCGCGGGGGCGAGCTGGCGCCGAAGGTCGTCTACGAGGACGGCGACCCGGTCGACGTCGTACCCGTCGAAGTCGCCGAGTACGAGGAGTTCGAGTCCGAGAAGTTCGACAGCTTCGACCGTGCGCTCGACCGTTACTTCCAGGATGTCGATCTCGACGATGACGAGGATGACGAGGAGACGGCGGTGGAGGAGAAGCGCCGGATAATCCAGCATCAGGAGCGCGCCATCGAGGAGAAGGAACGAGAGGAGGAGCAGATACGGGAGAAGGCGGAACTGCTGTACGAGAGCTACGGCGACGTCGACGAGGTCCTGAAGACGGTGCGGGAGGCGCGGCGCAGCGGCTACGGATGGAGGGAGATAGAGAGCCGACTGGAGGACGCCGCCGACGAGGGCGTCGACGGCGCGGAGCTGTTCGAGGGGTTCCGCGACGGCGACGTCGTCGTAGAGCTCGACGGTCACGAGATAGCGCTGGAGGTGGACAGCGGAGTCGAGGCGAACGCGAGCCG
>CAZXNG010000254.1:0-1867 GCA_964642065.1 uncultured Halobacteriales archaeon | reverse complement strand
GAGAACACTGCATAAACGTTGCCGAACCGAGCGAGGAAGTGGGCACGTTCGTGCCCCAAAGGGAGCCCTCGGGTCGTCAGGCCGGAACCGGGGTCCAGAGGCAGCGGCCGAGAGGGAGAGAACAGGGTCTACGCTCGGCTCTGGCGAGGCAGCGACACCCTGGACAACGTACGCGAGACCGGACGGGTCGTGGTGAACTTCACCCGTGACCCAGTAGTCTACGTCGAGTCCGCCCTCGACGACGCCGACGGCCGCGTCGTCGACGGCAGGCTCGAAGGGGCGGACGCCTGGATACGGTGCTCCGCGGAACGCGACGGCGTGGAGCGCGACGGCGACGTCCAGAGGTGGCGGCTCAGGGAGGAGGATACGGCCGTTGAGACCCGACGGGTCTTCGCGGTCAACCGGGGGTTCAACGCGGTCGTGGAGGCCGCGGTGGACGCGACGCGGCTGGAGTTCCGGCCGGAGCTACGGGAACGCGTCGAACGTAACGTCGAGGTCGCGCTGAAGTGCGGGGGTCCGCGTGAGGAGGAGGCGGTGGAGTTTCTGAGGGAGCACGTCGACCTAGAGGGCTGACACCGTCCTGTTCCAGCATCAGACGTCGTCTTCGTCTTCCTCGTCCAGTATCTCGAGCACGTTCTCGCGTCCCATCCTGAGCTTCCTTATCTCTCCCTCTTCCTCGAGCTTCGACGTAACCTGGCTGACCTTCGCCTCGCTCCAGCCGGTCTCTTCGACTATCCTCTTCTGCTTCATCTTGCCGCCTGCGTCCTCTACCATACCCATCACGCGTTCGGTATCGGGGACGGCTTCCTCCAGTCCAGCGAGCTCCGAGCCGTCGTCCTCGCCGGCTTCGTCATCTCGGTTGAGGAGGTAGACTCCGGCGCCGACGGCGGCTATCAGGGCGACGAAGGCTGCTACGACGGCGACGGGGAACTCGTCTTCGACGTCGTCCGCGCCGTCGTCGGTGGCTCCGTCCCCACCGGTGTCGGCGGCGTCCTCGGAGACGATTACCCGGGGTTCGTCCTCCATGAAGTCCCGGGGGCCGTCCCACCTGACCTTGCGTGACCCCGTGGAGTCCGGCTGCGGCGACACCGACTCGACGCCGTAGCCCTCGGGGTACGCTATCTCGAGGTAGTCGCCGTCTTCGAGGATGTATCCGCCGAGCGTCCCGTTTATCACGAGGGTTCCTTCTTCGGCGACGGCGAACCCAGTCCAGGTGAACCCGTACCTGACGATGCCGCGCTCCCGCGGCAGGGTCTCCGTGCTGGTCTCCACGGAGAACCCGGACGCCTCCATCTCTCGCCCCGTCGACGTGGAGACGCGGTCGACGAGGTCGGTCATGTCGCGTCTGAAGGGGTCGAGGTAGACGGAGGTGTTGGACTCGACGTCGTCTGAGTAAGAGGAGAAGGCCTCGCGCTCGTCGTCGGACTCCAGCCTCGTCCTGATCTCCAGGCTGAACTCCGCGTCGCCGTCCTCCTGGACGTCGAGGCGGGTGAGGGTGCCGTCGGTGTCGACGGTCTGGGCCGCAGCAGGGGTGGCGAGCAGGAGCGTCCCGAGCAGGAGAGCCGCAGCCAGAACTCCGTATAGACGGCTCATTGGCGGTTGTTTTCACGTCCACCGTATAAAGACTTTTATCAGTTTGGACGGTCCAGCGGCGGCCGACCGGTCGCCGACGCTGAAGTCGGCCTCCGGGGTAGCTGGAGGGTGCGAATCCCTATCGGCTCCTTCGCTCCCCTCGCCGTCGGCGCGGCGTTATCGACAGATTAAACGGACTCATCCGCGAAACCAGGTCCAAGAGGGAACAGAACTTGCAGCCAGAGGTGAACATCGGGTTGGTCGGCCACGTCGACCACGGCAAGACCACGCTCGT
>CAZXNG010000253.1:0-1907 GCA_964642065.1 uncultured Halobacteriales archaeon | reverse complement strand
GAGGCGATCCGCGGCATGTCGCCGGAGGAGATCGAGGGCGGCGTCGAGGTCGGCGGCGAAACCGTCGAGATATCGGACGACATGGTGGAGTACACCGACGAGGCACCGGACGAGATAGGAGAGGCGGAGTTCGCGAGCGGCCGGGTGTTCGTAGACGCCTCCCTCGACGAGGAGATAGAGAGCGAGGGATACAGCCGCGAGCTCGTCAGGAGGATACAAGAGATGCGGAAGGAGATGGATCTCGACGTCGAGCAGGAGATAGCGGTGGTGCTCGACGTCGGCGACGACAGGGTCGAGGAGCTGGCGATGCGGCGGTCGGAGTTCCTGGCCGAAGAGGTCCGCGCAGCTGAGCTCGACACCGGCAGGGTCGGGGACGCCGACTACGCCCGCGACTGGGAGGTCGAGGGAGTCCCCGTAGAGGTCGGGGTCTCCGAGCTCTGAACCCGCGGCGGGAGACTGTTCAACACCGTTCAAGGACGTAAGAGGCGATTACTTCGCAGCCCATCAAACCCGCAAAGAAGAAAAGACTAATATCCGAACAGTCTCTAACATACCCTATCGCATGGTCGACCTTCGACCGACAGCCGTAGTAGGGGGGATTCTCGCGCTGTTCATACTAGTTCTACTGCTGCCTTCCCAGGCCGCCGCCTACCAGGAGAGACCAACCGTCACAGTGTACGAGATACAGCTACACGAGGACGGCGACGCCACCTGGAACGTCGAACTCCGGTACCAGCTCGACGGCGACGAAGACGTAGAGGACTTCCGCGACTTCCAGCAGAGCTACGAGTCCGGCGATAGCAACGTCACGCTGTTCCAGGGCCTCGACGGCGAGCTAACGACGCTCGTCTCTGAGGCATCGGAGACCACTGGCAGGGAGATGGAGGCAACCGATTTCGAGAGGGAGGTCACCGTCGAAGAGACGCTGACGGGACAGGCCGGGGTCACCGCGCTCCGGTTCAGGTGGACGAACTTCGTCTCGGGCAACAGCATGGGCGACGTCTTCCAGAACGGCGGACTGGTGCTCGCGCCGGATCAGCGGCTGGTCGTCACGTATCCCGACTCCGTCGACGTAGCGGCGACGACCCCCGAGCCCGACTCCACGAATCAGGGCAGGCTTATCTGGGAGGGAGAACGGTTCTTCGAGGACGGCAACCCCTCCGTACAGTTGTCCGAGTCCACGGGCTCCGGCGGCGACGAGGGATTCGAGTTCTCGACGGCGTCGCTCGCAGTAGTCGCCCTGGTGCTGCTGGGGGGGTTCGGCGGCGGACTCCTCGTCAGCCGCCGACTCGACGTAGGGTCCGCGAGGACGAACGGAGAGTCGACGGAAGAGGTCACGGAGGTCGGGTCGATGGACGAAGATGTCGACGACGAACTGCTCACCGACCAAGACAGGATAGTGCATCTCCTGCGGGAGAACGGCGGCAGGATGAAGCAGGCGGACATCGTCGACGAGACCGGCTGGTCGAAGAGCAAGGTCAGCATGGTGTTGAGCGACATGGAGGACGAGGACGCCGTCGCCAAGCTACGTCTGGGTCGTGAGAACGTCATCGACCTCGAGGACGGCGACCTCCAGGATAGCTGATGGAGTACGGCGCCTGGAAACCCTTCTACGACCGTGTGCTCGACGACATGGGCTACAGCCGAGAGGAGGACAGACAGGCCGCCGAACGGCTGGCGGAGCTCGTGGAAGCCACCGCAGTCGACGCCCTTGAGAGCCTGTTCCGGGAAGCTGACGTCGTGGTCGCCGGCGCCGGCCCCGACCTCGAGGACGAGATATCGGAGGTCGACGCCGAATCCGTCGTGGTCGCGGCGGACTCCGCGGTACCGCGGCTGCTAGACGTCGACGTCAGGCCGGACCTCGTGGTCACCGACCTCGACGGCGCACCCGAGGCGACGGCGGAGCT
>CAZXNG010000252.1:0-1925 GCA_964642065.1 uncultured Halobacteriales archaeon | reverse complement strand
CGAGCGGACAGCTGTCGACGCGGTCGAGCGCGTCGAAGACCCGTCCGGTGTCGCGGGCGAAAGCCCGCTCGTACGCCAGCAGATGGTGGGCGAGCGTCGTCGGCTGCGCCCGCTGGAGATGCGTGTACCCCGAGACGAGGCTGTCGACGTGGTCCTCCGCCTTCTCCAGAAGGACGCCGCGGGTCTCCAGAAGCTCCGCCGCCAGAGCGTGGAGCTGGCTCCGGAGCCGCATCCTGATGCAGGTGGCGACCTCGTCGTTCCGCGAACGAGCGGTGTGGATCTGGCCGCCCACGTCCTCGCCGACGCGGTCGATGACCGCGGCCTCGATGGCGGGGTGTACGTCCTCGTAGCCGTCGGGGAGCGCGTCGAAGCCCGCCTCCTCGACGTCGTCGAGCGCGTCGAGTATCGCGGCGGCGTCCTCAACGTCGACAACGCCCCGTTCGGCGAGCATCGTGACGTGTGCGCGGCCGACGTCGACGTCGGCTTCGAATATCGCGCGGTCGCCCTCGAACGACGACAGGAAGCCGCGGACGTCGTCGTCGGAGGCCTCCAGACGGCCGCGCCGTACGATGTCGGTCATGGTGTCTACTACGTATTCGGGGCGGGGGTTAAGGCTTGCGAGCGCGAGGGAAACGACCGAAGGCCATATACTTCGCCGGCAGGTATCGTCCCACGCAGCCCCGTGGTGTAGTGGCCAATCATAACGGCCTTTGGAGCCGTTGACGGCGGTTCGAATCCGCTCGGGGCTACTCCTTCTTGCGGTTCTCGTGGTTTCGACGGCCACCTTGATCAGCGGTGGGTTGGGCCGTTAACGGCATTCGACGGATAAAGATGCCGGTCACGTGCACGCAGCGGAACCGCGAAACAAACCAAGGTTCGAACCATGAACGAACACCAAGCGTTCGACACGGACGACGAGTCGACGGATCCAGCGGAGCATCCAGTAGTCGAGAAGTACAGCGGAGTCACAACCAAGAACACCCGATTCTGCCTGACCGACCGCGAGCTCTTTCTTCACCGGAGTCAGGTAGTCGACTTCATCGACTGGCTCGACAAAGTAGGCAAGAACCCCAAACGCGCGCAGGGCTATGCCAGAGATACCGTCCGCAGTACCATCGGACATATAGACCGGTTCTACCGATGGATATGGCGGCAGGAACAAGGATACACCGCACCACCCACACACGACCACGCGGACGACTTCATCGAAGAGCTCGCGCGTCGAGACGATGTCAGCAACCACTACCGCTCGAACATGAGGAAAGCCCTCCTCCGGTACTTCAGGTGGCGTGCACAGGAGCGCGGCGGCAGCGAATGGACCAACGAACTCCGGTTCAAGACCAACGATCATCAGCCGAAGGATTTCCTCACCGCCGAAGAACGCGGCAAGATCCGACAGGCTGCACTGGTCTACGGGAACGTACCCGAGATGTACGACGTACCTCGTGAGGAGGAGCAGGACGCTATCGACGCGTACCTCGCCCAGAGGTTCGAGGTACCGAAGGAGAACATCGACGAGAACCACCGGACTCGAGTGAACAGCTGGCTGATAGTATCCCTCGTATGGACAAGCCTCGACACCGGACTACGACCGGTCGAGGTTCGTCGGGCGCGCACAAGCTGGGTGGACACCGAGAACCAGGTGCTCCGGATCCCCGTGGACGAGAGCAGCAAGAACGCGGACAACTGGACCGTTGGCATACAGGGACGCACCGCGGAGGCATTACGGCGGTGGCTGGCGGAACGCAGGAAGCTCGAGGAGTACCACGGCAACAGCAACCTATGGCTCACCATCCAAGGCAACGAGTACTCCCCCGCCCAACTCCGGCGCCTCCTCCGCAAGCTCTGCGACATCGCAGATATCGACTACAGCGACCGCAGCATGAGCTGGTACACAATCCGACACAGCGTCGGCACCTACATGA
>CAZXNG010000251.1:0-1938 GCA_964642065.1 uncultured Halobacteriales archaeon | reverse complement strand
TTCTTCATCAGCCTCATCGCCTGGATAGGGATACTGACCCTGTACCTCAACGAGGAGCTGCTCGACCGCCTGCTGCTGGTCCTCGTCGCATTGGCGGCGGGCAGCCTCATCGGCGGCGCGTTCATCCACCTGCTGCCGCGCGCCATCGAGGAGTACACAGGCGACGAACTGCTGCCGCTGTTCCTCGTGCTGCTCGTGGGCTTCTGCCTGTTCTACGTGCTCGAGCAGTTCATCCACTGGCACCACCATCACGGCACCGACCACGAACACGAACCTGTCACCTACCTCGTGCTCGTCAGCGACACCCTCCACAACTTCATCGACGGGCTCGTCATCGCCGGAGCGTTCGTTCTAGGCGTCGACATCGGCCTCGTGACCGCGGCCGCCATCGCGCTCCACGAGATACCTCAGGAGATAGGTGACTACGGCGTCCTCGTATACGGGGGCTTCGAGAAGCTGCAGGCGCTCGCCCTGAACTACGCGAGCCAGGCGGTCGTCATCGTCGGCGGAGTCGTCGGCTTCTTCCTCGCGGGCGCCGTCGAAGGCGTCTCCGTCTTCCTGCTGCCGTTCGCCGCCGGCAACTTCATCTACATCGGCAGCAGCGACCTCATCCCCGAGATAAAGCACGAGCAGAACCCGAGGAAGGCCGCGGTGTACTTCTCGGTCTTCGTCACAGGCATCCTCCTGATGCTCGGGGTGAAGCTGCTGAGACACAGCCTGGGGTGAAAGGAGCGGGTTCCGCGCAGTAAGGCGCTCGGCTTCAATCAACCAGCTTTTTGTTGTCTCCCGGCTAACCGGACTCCATGGACAAGCCGGACGTAGGCGAGCTGAAGCCGCCGGAACGCGTCTTGATGGGGCCGGGTCCCTCGAACGCGAACCCCCGCGTGCTGAGCGCGATGCACACCACCATCGTCGGACACCTCGACCCGAGCTTCATGGACGTGATGGACGAGGTGCAGGACCTGCTGCGGTACGTATTCCGGACGGACAACAGGTGGACGCTACCCGTCAGCGGCACCGGCTCCGCGTCGATGGAGGCGGCGTTCTCGAACCTCGTCGAACCCGGAGACACCGTGCTGGTGCCGGACAACGGCTACTTCGGCGAACGTATGGCGTCGATGAGCCGCCGCGCCGGCGGAGAGGTGGCGACGGTGGAGGCACCGTGGGGTGAACCGCTCGACCGAGAGGATTACGAGCAGGCGCTTGACGAGGTCCAGCCCGACGTCGTCGGCCTAGTGCACGCGGAGACCAGCACCGGCGTCCTCCAGCCCGACCTGCCGGAGCTCGTCGACCTCGCCCACAGACACGACAGCTACGTGATAGTCGACGCCGTCACCTCGCTCGGAGGCGTCCCCGTCAAGGTCGACGAGTGGGGGATAGACGCCTGCTACTCTGCGGCGCAGAAGTGCATATCCTGTCCCCCCGGTGCGTCGCCGCTGACGCTGAACGACCGCGCGATGGACAAGATACTGTCCCGCGACTCCGAACCCCGGTGCTGGTACCTCGACCTCAAGGAGCTGGAGACATACTGGGGAGACGACCGCAGCTACCACCACACAGCGCCGGTCACCAACATCTTCGGCCTGAGGGAGGCGTTGCGGGTCATCGCGGAGGAAGGCATCGAGGAGGCGTGGAGCAGGCACCGCCGGGTGAGCGGCGCGTTCAAATCCGGTCTCGAGGAGATGGGTCTGGAGATGAACAGCTCGGACGACGCCTGGCTGCCGACGTTGAACGCCGTCCGCGTACCCGACGGCATCACCGACGACGTCATCCTCCGCCGGCTGGTGGAGGAGTACAACATCGAAGTGTCCGCGGGTCTCGGCGCCCTCGAGGGAGACATCGTCCGCATCGGCTGCATGGGACACAGCGCTCGGCCGCAGAACGTCCTCTACCTCGCGAACGCCCTCGGCGACATCCTCGAGGACGAGGGCGTAGACG
>CAZXNG010000250.1:0-1944 GCA_964642065.1 uncultured Halobacteriales archaeon | reverse complement strand
GAGGAAGCAGGGGTGGCCGGCGTACCTCACGAGGTGAAGGGCGAGGCGCCGGTGGCGTTCGTCGTGCCAGAGCAAGACGCAGACGTCTCCGAGGAGGAGGTACGTAGGTACGCGCTGGACAACCTCCCGAGCTACGCCCATCCCCGTCGGGTCTTCTTCGTCGACGAGGTGCCGCGGAGCGCGACCAGGAAGGTCCAGAGGTTCAAGCTGGAGGAGGAGGCGATGGACCGTCTGGACGGACCGCTGGAGCCGAGCGACAGACTGTAGACTAACCGACCGAGACGGTTTACCCGCCGGAAGCTTCATAAACTTCGTTATGTAAATTCTATGGTAGAGAAAAACAAGCATGATGGATAGACTGGAAAAAGAGATAGAGATGTTGGAACGCCACCTCACCGTGCTCCGCATGGTCGAGGAGAACGAACCCATCGGCATCGTCAAGATGAGCAACGAGACCGGGTACCCACACCACAAGATACGGTACAGCCTACGGGTGCTCGAGGAAGAGAACCTCATCGAACCCTCCAACCAGGGAGCCATCTGCACCGAGGACACAGAGGAGTTCCTCGAGAGCTTCGACGACACGGTAGAGGAGCTGGTCGAACGCCTGGACGGCATGAAGGCGTAGCTCTTCTGTCCTTCTACATCCGCGCGCTCTACTGTGAGTCGTAGTTCGGAGCCTCGTCCGTTATCATGACGTCGTGCGGGTGGCTCTCGTCCTGACCGGCGTCCGTCGTCCTCACGAACTCCGCCTCCCTCTGCAGCGTTTCCACGCCCTCCGCTCCCACGTACCCCATCCCGCTCTGGAGTCCGCCGACCAGCTGATGCAGCTGCTCCGACACTTCGCCGCGGTAGGGTATCGCTCCCTCGATGCCCTCGGGCACGTACTCGGTCTCGCCCTCCTGGAAGTAACGGTCGCTGCTCTCTCCGGTCGTCATCGCGCCGACACTGCCCATGCCGCGGTACTGCTTGTACCTCTTGCCCTGGATGGTGATGGTCCGGCCGGGGGCCTCGTCGGTGCCCGCGAGCAACGAACCTATCATCACCGCGTCCGCTCCCGCAGCGATGGCCTTCGCGATGTCGCCGCTGTACCTGATTCCGCCGTCCGCTATCACGGGGACGTCGTGCTCTTCCGCGACGTCTGCGACGCCGGTTATCGCAGTCATCTGCGGCATCCCGCTGCCGGTGACGACGCGGGTGGTGCAGATGCTGCCGGGGCCTACACCGACCTTGACGGCGTCGGCGAACCCCGCTATCTCCTCCGCCGCCTCCGGCGTCGCGATGTTGCCGACGACGACGTCGGCGTCGACCTCGTCGACGATCTCTCGGGCGCCTTCGACGACGTTGAGGTTGTGGGCGTGCGCGGTGTCCACCATCAGCACGTCTGCGCCCGCGTCGTCGAGGCCTTTCGCGCGCTCGAGGTCGAAAGGCGACACAGCGGCTGCAACCGCGAGCCCGCCTTCTCCGTCGGTTACGGCTTCCTCGTGCTCCCGCCTGCGGAGAATGCTGTCCATCGTCACGATGCCTTCGACGGAGCCGTCTTCGACGACGGGGAGACGTTCGACGCGGTTCTCGTGCATCAGCTCCAGCGCCTCGTCGCTGCCGACGTCTCCGGAGACGGTGACGACGTCCTCGGTCATCACCTTCTCCACGTCGGTGTCCTGCCTGTGGAACATCGGCCGGAGGTCGCGGTTGCTGACGATGCCGACGAGCTCGCCGTCGTCGACGACGGGGAGGCCGCTGACGCCCTCGCGCTCCATGAGGTCGATGGCGTCCCCCACGGTGGTATCCGGCGACGCTGTGACGACGTCGCGGGTGACGAGGCGGTCGCTGTCCTTCACCTTCTCTATCTCCGCCTCCTGGCTCTCCGCGCTCATGTTCCTGTGGATGACGCCGAGACCTCCCTGTCGCGCCATCTCCGCCGCCATCGCGCTCTCCGTAACC
>CAZXNG010000249.1:0-1979 GCA_964642065.1 uncultured Halobacteriales archaeon | reverse complement strand
GTTCTTCATCCAGAAGGTGCGCGGGCTTTCGGAGCCGTAGACGAACAGCATGCCCCGGTCGTCGGATAGCTCTGACCGGTTCATCAGACCCTGTTCGCGGTCCTCCGGCGTGTCCGCGACTTCCAGCGTCAGGTTATCGAGGGCTTCGTCGTCGACTACGAACCGCGCCGACACCTCGTCGGGGAGGTCGCCGGGCGCAGGCGGTGACTCGCCGTCCCAGCCATCGCCGTCCTCGCCGTCCGCCTCGTCTCCTCCGGCTGACGGGTCGTCGACGATCTCTCCGGCGGGATCTTCCTCCGCAGGGCCGTCGTCGTAGAGCCCGCCACCGATGCATCCCGAGGATGCCACGGTGAGCGCCAGGAACACGAAGACGAAGCTCCTCATACCTTCAACCAGCAGCCGACGCCTCTAATCCGTTTCCCCTAGGGAGATACGCCCCCATCGAAGCCCCCGGTCGTCTCCCATACCGAAACTCATACACCGGCTCTCACCAACCCCCAGACATGGCAGACGACCTCCCGCCGAAGGAGGAGTTCAGCGACTGGTACAACGAGCTCCTGTTCCAGGCGGAGATAATGGACGTCAGGTACCCCGCTCAGGGCGTCTACGTCTGGTTCCCCTTCGGACAGAAGCTCCGGAACCAGGTGTACGACCGCCTCACGGGGATGCACGACGACACCGGCCACGACGAGGTCGGCTTCCCCGTCCTCATACCCGAGGGCATCCTCGCGAAGGAGGGCGAACACATCGCGGGGTTCGAGGACGAGGTGTTCTGGGTGACTCACGGCGGCAGGAAGGAGCTCGACGAACGACTGGCGATGCGGCCGACGAGCGAGACCCCGATGTACACGATGTTCGACCTCTGGATACGCAGCCACACCGACCTCCCGCTGAAGATATACCAGGTCGCGAACATCTGGAGGAGCGAGACCGAACACACCCGACCCCTCATCCGGCTCAGGGAGATAACCGCGTTCAAGGAGGCGCACACCGCTCACGCTTCTTACGAGGCGGCGGCGGAGCAGGTGGAGGAAGCGCTCGACCTCTACCGCGAGTTCTACGACTGGCTCGGCGTCCCCTACGTCGTCACCGAGCGCCCCGAGTGGGACAAGTTCCCCGGCGCCGACTACACCTACGCCGTCGACACCCTGATGCCCGACGGCAAGGCGCTGCAGATCGGCACCGCCCACAACCTCGGCCAGAACTTCAGCGAAGCGTTCGAAGTCGAGTTCGAGAACACCGACGGCGAACAGGAACCCGTCTACCAGACCAGCTACGGCGTCTCGGAGCGCTGCATCGCCGCCGTCATGAGCGTACACGGAGACGACAACGGCCTCGTCCTACCCAGCGACGTCGCACCCACCCAGGTAGTCGTAGTCCCCGTGCTGTTCGGAGACGACAGCGAGAACGAGGAGATACTCGAGGTCTGCGAGCAGATAGAGAGCCAGCTCGAAGACGCCGGAGTACGCGTCGAGCTCGACGACTCGGACCGCAGCCCCGGCGCCAAGTACTACGACGCCGAGCTACAGGGCACCGCGGCGCGCGTCGAGGTCGGCCTCCGCGACCTCGAGGGCGAGTCCGCGGTCGTCGTCGACCGCCTCGGCAACGAATCCGAGGCCGCGTTCGACGACGTAGTGGAGCACGTCGAGGAGGTCTTCGAAGACCTCGACGACGAGCTACGTACCGCGGCGCAGGGGGGCTTCGACGACCGGACGACGGACGTCGGGGAGTACGCCGACCTCAACCCCGCCCTCGAGGACGGCTTCGCCCGTGTCGGCTGGTGCGGCGGCGAAGGCTGTGGCCAGAGCATCGAGGAGAAGTCCGACGGCGATCTACTGGGGGTGCCGCTCGACGGCGACGGGGACGGCCCCTCCGACTGCCTAGAGTGCGGTGACGCGGCGGAGGACGTCGGCATCGTCGCACGGACGTACTGACGCCTGAGACATCTACTGCTCGTCCGTCCAGTCCGACCCATTCGA
>CAZXNG010000248.1:0-1994 GCA_964642065.1 uncultured Halobacteriales archaeon | reverse complement strand
GTAGATGTGTACCTTGTCCGTGCCTTTCTCACGAAGGCGAATCTCGTCTGCTCCGCTCTTCGCGCTGCTCTCGCTGGAGTCCGGTTCGAGCCTCCTCGCCGCCTTGAGCGCCGCCTGTCTGGGAGTGTTCCCGCTGAACACGCTGTCCTCTCTTCCGCCCTGTCTCAACGCGAAGTTTCGCTTACCGTCTTGCCTTACCATGTTTTCTCCACCTCGCAATGGGTTAAACCAGCACACGTAATAAGCTTTCCCCCGGTAATCACGGCTTAACAATGGTTACGTCCAGTAGAAACCGCCAGAAAGACCTGGGGTCAGTCGACCACCTTGGTTATCGAACCTCCGGACGTCCACGCCCGAGGCAGTATGTTGCTACGTATATAGAACCGGAAGGAACTCTGAGACGAAGTCCTGACACGTGTTACAGTGTCTGGAAGCTTATATCGAACGAGCACCCGGCGACGAGAGCCCGGCTTACGCACGAAAATTAACTGAAGCGGGATATCAATTGAAGTGAGACGAACCCCCACAGTACAACCGATGGAATACACCGGAAGGCGGGTAGCGGCCGTCGCCGTGCTGGCTCTGGCGGCAGCCACGCTCGCCAGCACCGCCTTCGTCGTCGCCCAGGACTCCGGCGGCGACGACGTCGAGATGACCTCTGGAGAGGAGATGTCCGTGCTCGCGTCGGCTCAGGAGGCGCAGGTTCGCCACGACGTCGAAGACAGGGCCTGGATACAGGAGATGGAGGACGACGAAGCCACGTTCGAACACAGGGTCGACGCGCTTCGGGAGAAGCTCGACCGCGTGGAGGAGCGGAAGGCCGAGATAGCGGAGAGGGTCGAGTCCGGTGAGATATCCGAGAGGCGGGCTGCCGCCCTCCGAGCTCACGTCGAAGCCAGAGCCGTAGCCACCAACCGGTCTGTCCAGGCCACGAGGACGCACGCCCGGGAGAGAGGCGTCAACGCCACCGAACTGGACGAACTGCGCCAGCGTGCCTCCGGGATGACGGGACAGGAGGTCCGGAGGGTGGCGGGCAACGTCGCGGCAGATAGGGGTGACGTCGGACGACCCGAAGACGTCGGGCCTCCCGAACCCGACGACACGCGACGAACCGGTCCACCCGCCGACACCGGGTCAGGTGACGACGGAGAGACCTCTCCGAAGGGCCGTGAGGGTGGACGGACGGATGACGCGAACGCCTCCGGAGATGCGGGTGGGGCCCCCGACGACGCAGGATCTCCGAGATGACCCGGTCCGCAGAACGACCCGAACCCGTCTCCTGCACCTCATCTGAAAGGAATCGAACGCGGACGAAGGGAGCTGAACGGTCGACGACCGACCCGCGTTCGAGCGGCGCATCACGGTCCAGTTCGTGACGGATGCTCACGCTCTCTAGCCGTCGCAGGAGCCCTGTAGAGCACAGATGCTGTGTCCCGGTTCACGCGAAATGAAGTAAAGATTGAACCCTATTGAAGTGTCGGGGGCATGTATACGCTCTCGTGGTAACATGAGATGGAAGCTACTGGTGGTCGCGGTGGCCGTACTGCTTACACTGGGCTTGACGGCTGCGAGCCCGGCGGTCGCACAGACTACCGACAACGACACCGACTCCGACGACGAGGTGCTGGAGGACTCCGAAGACCTCGTCGAAGACAACGAGACGGTAGACGACAACGAGTCTCTGGATGGTAACGAGACCGTATCTGACAACGAGACGGAGTCGGACAACGAGACGGGGGAGGTCGACTCTCCGAAGAAGACCGAGCTAGGTGAGAACGAGACCGTCGAGGACCCTAGCGAGTACCACGGTCTAGTGGTGTCTGCGATAGCGTCTTCGACGCGTGGACCTCCCCCATGGGCTGGCGGTAGCGACGACGAAGACGAGGACGAGGAGGACCTCGACGGTAACGAGTCTTTGGATGGTAACGAGACCGTATCTGACAACGAGACGGAGTCGGACAACGAGACGGAGTCGGACAACGAGACGGAGTCGG
>CAZXNG010000247.1:0-1994 GCA_964642065.1 uncultured Halobacteriales archaeon | reverse complement strand
AATAGAGCGCTACCTGGAGACGGGTGAGCGAACCCTGAGCTGGGACTACGTCGAACTGCCGGGCGAGCACGCGGACGGCTCGGAACTACCGCTGGCGATCTCCTTCAGCGAGGCACAGTACGAGGGCGAACGATTTTTCACCGGCATTGTCAGGGACATTACCGAGCGGAAGGAGCGCGAACTGGAACGCGAACGCATCCGACGGCGCATGGAGTTGGCCCTGGAAGTGACGGACGCGACCGTCTGGGAGTGGGACTTCGACTCGGATTCGGTGACCACTCATCCGGACCCACACGCACTCCAGGGCACCGAGCACGAGACGGTCGACGACTTCCTCGAGGGTGTCCACCCAGAGGACCGGCCGACGGTCGAGGAAGCGTTGGAGGAGACCGTCGAGACCGGCGGCCCGTATCACGTCGAGTATAGAGTCCCCGACGGTGACTCGGTCCGATGGGCCGAGGATTACGGTGAGGTACTCGAGACGGTTGACGACGAGGAATCACGGATGATCGGTGTCGCCCACGACGTGACCGAGCGCAAGAAGCGCGAACAGCGGTTAGGAGAGCTCATCGATAGGCTCGACGAGTCGAACGAGCGCCTAGAGCAGTTCGCCTACGCCGCCTCACACGACCTCCAGGAACCCCTCCGGATGGTCTCCAGCTATCTCCAGCTCATCGAGCGTCGATACGGTGACGCCTTTGACGAGGAAGGGGAGGAGTTCCTCGAGTTCGCTATCGACGGTGCCGACCGGATGCGGGAGATGATAGACGGGCTGTTGCAGTATTCACGGGTCGAAACCGGGGGCGACGAGTTCGAGCCGGTAGACCTCGATACCGTTCTCGACGACGTGCTCGAGGACCTCCGGGTGAAAATCGAAGAATCCGACGCCGAGGTCACGGCGGAGTCGCTCCCACGTGTCAGGGGTGACGAGGAGCAACTTCGGCAGGTCTTCCAGAACCTCGTCGACAACGCGATAGAATATTCCGGTGACGAGCAGCCACGGGTTCGGATTGCGGCTGAACGGACCGGTCCCCAGTGGACGGTATCTGTTTCCGACGAGGGAATCGGCGTCGACCCGGGAGAACACGAGCGAATCTTCGAGGTGTTCCAGCGGGGTCATGGAGGGCGGGAGTATTCGGGGACCGGTATCGGCCTTGCGCTCTGTGAACGAATCATCGAGCGCCACCAAGGGAACATCTGGGTCGACTCCGAGCCCGGCGAAGGTTCGACGTTCTCGTTCACGCTGCCGGCAGCCGGGTAGTCCGATAGCTGACCACCGAGACGGTGCTCCGACTGACGTCCCGTTGTGGCCTATCAGTCGACGGTCGATAAAACCCTAGAGCCCGCCTACGCCTTCGCCTTCCAGCTCTCTATCTGGTCGGTGCTGACGCCCTGGAGGCTGCCCGCGAGCTCGTCGGTATCGACCTCCTTCAGGGCGTCGACGGAGTCCACGCCGGCGTCGGCTAGCTTGTCGGCCGTCTTCTTCCCGATGCCCGAGATAGCCTCCAGGCCCTCCTCGGCCTGGCCGTTCCGCTGGGCCTGGAACTCGATGTAGTTACAGATGGGGCAACCCAGCTCCCAGGGCTCGTCGCCGTTGTGGACGACGAGCTCCGGGAGGTCGTGCTCCGCACAGACCTCGTCGGTGACCTCGATGTCGCCGCGACGGGGCAGCGGCAGCGAGTAGTCGCAGTCGGGGTAGCGGGTGCAGCCGACGAGCCGGGAGCCGCTCCGGACGCGCTTGATGGCCAGCTCGCCACCGTGCTCGTCGCCGCAGTCGGGACAGGCGCCGATGACGCGGTCCTCCTCGTCGTCGGCCTCGTTCGCCTTGCACTGGGGACAGCCGTGGACGAACGTCCCGCGCCCGGCGAGCATCTTCACGTGGGCCAGCCCGTGCTCCTCGCACGTCTCCGAGAGCACGAGCGGCGTGCCCTTCTTCGGGAGCGGGAGCGTGTACTCGCAGTCGGGGTAGCCGTCACAGCCGACGAAGTGGGAGC
>CAZXNG010000246.1:0-1998 GCA_964642065.1 uncultured Halobacteriales archaeon | reverse complement strand
CGGCGGCGTCGAACGCGAGGGCGAGGCTGTATCCGACGAAGCTGACGTCGGCGAAGCCCGGGAACTCCGTGCCGACTATGCGCAGCGCGGTGAGGAAGAAACCTCCGACGCCTAGGAGGAACAGCGTCCAGATGAAGACGTCGTCCTCGAGAGCGCTGAGGACGTCGCGGGGTCCGTCTATCTCGCCGCGGGTGTGCTTGTGCCAGAGGCGTTCGTCCCGGGCGACGTAACGTCTGTACAGCGCCATCCCGAGGCCGACGACGAACAGGAGGCCGACGGCGTCGGCGGCGAACGAGTAGCTGAGCCAGAAGTCGCCGACCCAGAAGCTTTCGCCGGTGACGCGTCGGTAGAACTGCTCGTCGAACGCGAGGATGGTGGTGGCGACGAGGAGGCCGAGGAAGCCCCACATGATGAAGGCGTGCATGATGCCGGCGTACATGTCCTGGTAGACCTGCTTGCTGTTCGAGCCGACGATGCGGGCGGCGGATAGGACTCGGTGCGGCAGGTCGTCGAGACGGGGTACGGGGTCGTCCTCCGCGTCGGTGTACCTGCTGAACCGGCGGTAGACTCCGTACAGCATGACGAGGATGGCGACGACGGCGAGGGTGTAGAATACGGTGTATCCTGTCTCTCCGATGAGCCAGAAGTTCTCGCGGCAGATCTGCTCCGCGCAGCTCTCCTGAGTGAGTATCTTGTCGTCTCCGGCGGCGAGCGGTACGAGCGACGGTATCATTAACGTACCCGTTGGGTGACTCTCGCATAAAGCTTGCTGAGGCTATCGCCTCGCGTCCGCTCCACGTCGACCGCTTACAACCCGAGTTCCCGCGCCCCGAGTTTTCGAAAGTATTTACCTCGCAACCGGCAACTCCCTAGCCACGTATGAAGGTGCTAGTAACGGTGAAAGAGGTCGCCCAGCCCGAGGACGACTTCGAGATAGCCGGCAACCAGATCCAGGAGAAGTTCCTGGAGTACGATCTCAACGAGTGGGACGACTACGCAGTCGAGGAAGCCGTACAGCTGAAGGAGGAGAACGACGAAGTAGACGAGGTCGTCAGCGTCACCATCGGACCCGAACGCAGCGAGGAGACCATCCGGATGGCGCTCGCGAAGGGCGTCGACCGCGCCGTCCGCGTCTGGGACGACTCGATGGAGGGTGGCGAGAACCTCGACGCCCACGCGAAGGCCGAGGTGCTCTCCGCAGTCGTCGAGGAGGAGGAGGACCCCGACCTGGTCTTCAGCGGCGTACAGGCCGACGACAGCAGCCTCGGAGCCACCGGCGTCGCGCTCGCGGACGACCTCGGCTTCCAGTGGGCGGCCGTCGTCAACCAGTTCGACTACGACCTCGACTCGGGCGTCGCCAACCTCCACCGCGAGCTAGAGGGCGGCGTCGAGGAGGTCACCGAGGTCGAAGCTCCCGCGGTCTTCACCATCCAGACCGGTATCAACGAACCCCGGTACGCGTCGCTCCGCGGCATCCGTCAGGCTCAGAGCAAGGAGATAGCGGAGAAGTCCCTCGACGACCTCGGGGTCGACGCCTCCGCTGTCGAGAGCAGGGTGTCCCTTCAGGAGATGTACGAGCCCGAGAGCGAATCCGACACAGAGTACATCGAAGGTGACGCAGGTGCGCAGGCCGCCGGCGTCGCCGAGGTGCTCCGCGACAAGGGGGTGGCGGAATGACCGTCCTCGCAGTCGCCGAACATCGTCAGGGAGAGCTCAGGGACGTCTCGCTGGAGGCGGTCACCGCGGGCCGCGAGCTCGCCGACGAGACAGGTGGCGACCTCCACGTCGCCGTAGTCTCCGGAGACGTCGACGGCTTCGCCGACCAGCTGGACGTCGACGGAGTGGACACCATCCACAAGGTCGACCACGGAGACGACTTCAACCACGACGTCTACACGCAGGCGGTCGAACAGCTGTACGACTCCGTGGGCGCCAGCGCGCTTCTGATTCCGAACACCGTCAACGGCCTCGACTACGCACCAGCCGTCACCGGCCGGC
>CAZXNG010000245.1:0-2004 GCA_964642065.1 uncultured Halobacteriales archaeon | reverse complement strand
GGTCGAGGTGGGCGTCGAAGACGACGAAGCCGTCGGCGTCGACCGCGCGGACGCCCGCGACGGAGACGGTGTGCTCGCCGCCGAGGAGCACCGGGGTCTTGCCGTCCGAGACGGTGTCAGCGACGACGCCTTCAGCGTACTCCACCGACTCGCGTGCGTCGTTCCAGACGTCGACGTCTCCCTGGTCGTGCACCCCGAGCTCCGCGACGTCGACTTCGGCGTTGGGGTGGTAGCTCTCCATACCGTACGACGCCTCACGTATCCTGTTGGGAGCGAAGCCCGTGCCCTTCCGGAACGACGTGGTGGCCTCCAGCGGCACGCCGAACAGGACGTATCCGGCTTCGTCGTAGGAGGAGTCGGCGGCCGCGTACCTCATCGACTGTACCTCGACGTCTCCGCCGGTGTCACTCCTCGACGACGCGGCGCTGACCCATGCCCTCGAGGAAGGTTATGTCGTCGTCGACCTCGACCTCCATGTCCCCGGGTATCTCCATGTCGAAGGTCTCGTAGCTGTCGAGGTCCATGACCTGGACGACGGTGTCGCTGGTCTTCGACACCACCTGCCCCTGCTTCCGCTCGATGATGGGGACGCGTACCTTGGCGTCGACGGGCTGGCTGAACGAGCGCTTCTGGTCGTCGAACACCCCTCGTCCCTCCACCCGTGCTTTCGCGCTGCCGTGTTTCCCTGGCTTCGAGGTCGAGTAGCTGTTGATGACGCAGGGTTCGTCGTCTATCATCACGTACCGGCCTTCGTCGAGGTCCCTGACCTGCTTCTGTTCGGTCGACATCTTGTACCTGGATTGTACCTCTCGGAGGTATAAAACTGTCCAAACGTACGGCCGTGGCCGTCGGCGCAGCGCTCGCGAACCCCATTTCCGGCACACCTGCGTCGTACGTGCGTCGGAAATCCCCCGAAAGACCTTTTCCGGCGTTCCCGAAAGATACACCAATGGAGATAACGGAGGCTGTCGAAGAGGTCCTCGGCTCTGTGGACGCGGTCCTGGTGTTCTCCTCGGAGTCAAATCCACCGGAGAAACTCGAGGAGTACGAACTGCCGGTGGTGTCGATAGGTGAGGGAGACGTCGACGTACCGCTGTACCTCGAGAGCTACGAGGACCGTATCCGGTTCGGCGTCGAGGGCGCGATGGAGAACGACTACGTAGAAGGAGGAGACGTCGTCGCGTGTTTCGACGAGGTGTTCTCAAGTCAGTACGACACCGTCAGCAGGGTCGAAGCTACCGAGTCGATGAGGAGCGGGGTGTACGAGCTCCTGATGAACAGCCGCGCCGACGCCGAGGTCATCAGCGACGTGCTCGAGCTGTCGATAGAGCTGGGGAAGAAAGGCCAGAAGGGAGAGCCCATCGGAGCGCTGTTCGTCGTCGGCGACGCCGGCAACGTCATGGAGAAGAGCCGGGAGCTGTCGTACAACCCCTTCGAGAAATCCCACGTACACGTCGGCGACCCCATCGTCCAGGTGATGCTGAAGGAGTTCAGCAGGCTCGACGGAGCGTTCGTCATCAGCGACAGCGGCAAGATAGTCAGCGCCTACCGGTACCTCGAGGCCGACGCAGAGGGCATCGAGATACCGAAGGGACTGGGGACGCGACACATGGCGGGTGCCGCGATAACGCAGGAGACGAACGCCGTCAGCGTCGTCTTGAGCGAGAGCGACAACATGGTGAGGGTGTTCAAGGCAGGAGACCTCGTGCTGGAGATAGATCCGGAGGAGTACTGATGACGCAGAACATACCCGTCCTCCAGGTAGACGAGATCTCGTTCCTGCAGACGGTCGACCTCGCCGACGCCGCCTTCGCCTCCGCCGCCGTGCTCGCCGCCATCCTCCTCGGCTACCTGGCGAAGATAGCGATAACCCGTTTCGCCGAGTCCACTGGTCTCGACGACTTCCTTCGTGGGACGACGTTCGACCGCGTCATGGAGTCGTTCGGAACCAGCTCCGTCGGAGTGCTCGCCACCGCGGTCGCCTGGCTGATATACCTCTCCGGT
>CAZXNG010000244.1:0-2048 GCA_964642065.1 uncultured Halobacteriales archaeon | reverse complement strand
ACGCCTATCTTGTCGATGCTGTCGGCCTCGATGAGCACCTTGCTCTCCAGCGGCATGTCGTCGTGCATCTCGTCGGTGTGGTGCTTGATGACCTCGGCGACGCGGTCGATGAACGAGTCGGGGTAGCCGTGGCGCGACAGGTACTTCTGCGCTATCCAGGCGCCCTCCTCCGCGTGCTTCTCCTGGTTGACCTCGAACTTCGCTACGTCGTGGAACAGCGCCGCCACCCGCACGACGTCGACGTCGGCGTCCTCCTCCCGAGCTATCTTCTCCGCGAGGTCGACGACGCCGATGGTGTGGTCGAACCGGTAGTCGCCGCTGTGCCAGGGGTACCAACGCATTCGGTCGCCGTCCTTCCGGACGGTGTCCTCCAGGTGCTCCTCGACGAACTCCGCCATCTCCCTGAAGTCCTCGTAGGTGACCTCGAACTCACCGATCGCGTCGCTCACCCGTACCTCCTCCTTTCCCTCTGGTTCCGACATAGCTGTTCATACTGGATGTACGTTGGACGCAAGCCGTAATTAGGGTTTGGGGACGGCCGGACCCTGCGACGTCCGACCAATCCGTCTTCAGTACTTCACCTTGATGGCGTCGACGGGACAGACGTCCTCGCAGAGGTAGCATCCGATGCAGTCGTCCTCCCGCGCGGGATCGGCCTTCTTCTCGCTCTCCGGGTGGTCGGGGGTGTCCATCCAGTCGAAGACGTCTACCGGGCAGTCCTCGAGACACGCGCCGTCGGCGATGCAGATGTCGAAGTCGACGGCGACGTGGGTGCCGTGGATGCCGAGCGTCTCCGGAGGGTCGACGGGCCCCCATACGTCGTGCTCGTGTCCGCCCTCGGGGTCGCAGGGCTCGACCTGCTCCCGGTTGTCCTCGAAGTCGGGGTCTATAGCCATGGTCGAAAGATGAACTCAGCAGTTATTAATACTTGTGCCGGAGGAAACGAGCCGAATCGGGCGTGTTACTCGCTCTACGCGCTCTACTCGATCTCCTCGACCATCTCCTCGATATCCTCGGCGTCGACGTCCTCTGCGTCGACCTCTCCGCCCATGCCGCCGAGACCCATGCCACCCATTCCAGGCATGCCGCCGTGGACGTCGTCGTGGTCGAAGGTCTCGCGGACGACGACGCGGTCGACGTCGAACCTGTGCATGAGGTCGTCGACGACCTGCTGCTTTCCGAACATCCACTGCTGGTTCATCGACAGCTCCGGCGTCGCCTCTATGTAGAAGACGTCGACCTCCACCTCCTCTTCGACCTCTTCCTCGACCTCCTCGCCTTCTTCGTCCTCCGAGGTCTCTACCCGTACCTCGGTCTTCGTCTCGGAGCCCCTGGAGACCTCGACGGACGCTCCGGCCGTGAGCTCGACCAGCGCCTCCGCCTGCTCTATCTCGTCCTCGACGACGGCGTCGACCTCGAACTCGTACTCGACGTCCTCGCCCGCCAGCGGGTGGTTGAAGTCGATGCGGGCGCGGCCGCCGATGATGGTCTCGACGTAGCCGTGCTGGCCGTCGACCTCCACGTGGGCGCCGGGGTAGCGGTCGTCCTCGTCTATCTTCTGCGCGCTCACCGTCTTGACGTCGTCGGGGTCGTGTTCCCCGAACGCTTCGTCCGCCGGCACGACGACCGTGTTCGAGTAGCCGACTTCTTCGCCTATCAGGTCGTCCTCCACCTCTTCGAACAGGTGACCTTCGCCGACGACGATGGTGCGGGGGCCGAACTCCCGGCCCTCGGTCTCCAGACCCTCGTCCTCCGCTAGCTCCTGGTCCGTAGTGTCGATGACGGTCTCGCCCTCGTCCTCGTCGTCGATGCGCGCCGTGTACTCCAGACGGACGAAGTCGCCTTCCTGTATCCCCTCGACCTCCTCGGGCTCTTCCTCGACATCGTCCACGTCCGCTTCCGCTTCGTCGTTCTCGCTGTCGCTCATACAGGTCAAGAGGGAGGTCCGGTACTTAACTTACCCTAAAACGCGACGAAGCCGCTTCACCCCCACGTATTAGGATGACTGGGCCGTGAACAGGTCATGGCGGCTCTCGAAGCCACCGCTC
>CAZXNG010000243.1:0-2058 GCA_964642065.1 uncultured Halobacteriales archaeon | reverse complement strand
TCGAGGTCGACGCCGGCCTCCTCTATCTCGTCGACGTCCTTGATCTTCACCCCGGGCTCGTACTCCATCGTTATCACCCGTCCGGTGCAGAGCTCGTCCACCGTCTCCGGTATCACGACGTCCTCGGCACCGTCGTCCTCCTCGACGTGACGTCGTATCTCGTCCATTATCTCCTTCTCCCGGTGGAAGTCCATCTCCAGCACGATGTTCTCGCGGAACATACCGAGGATGCCCTCCACGGTGTCCGCGTGAGACCGCTGGCCGAGGAGACGGAGGAAGCCGCCGGCTATGGGTGCGAGCGCGCGGAGCATCACGAGGTCCGCCTTCACCGTCCGCTCGAGGCCCGGCCGCTGAACCTTAACCGCCACCCAGCGGCCCTCGAGCTTCGCCCTATGAACCTGAGCTATCGACGCGCCGCTGATGGGCTCCCGCTCGAACTCCTCGAACACCTCGTCGATGGGACCCAGCTCCTCCTCCAGCACACGTTCGACCTCCTCGAACGGCGACGGCGGCACCTCGTCCTGCAGCTTCTCCAGCTCGTCCATGTACTCCGGCGGCACGTAGTCCGGACGAGTCGTCAGGAACTGCGCGAGCTTGATGTACGTAACCCCGAGCTTCTCGCACGCCACTCTTATCTCGCCGCCTCTCTCGCGCTTCTGCTCCGGCGACAGCTCCCGAGGCGCGCCGAACAGCACGTACCTCTTGAGGTCTCTCACGTGAGTCAGAACGATAGGAGCCAGAACCACGTTAGCCTCTATCCAACGCCCTACCGCGCGAGCCCAGTTTCTCATACCGGAATTTCCAATTCCCCACGTACGTAGTTTGCCCCTCGCATGCGAGATTCCGACATAGCCGCAGGGCCGAAGGACTGCCCCTGTATGACGGCCCGTCGAGAAGCGCCACAGGTGAGCCGGCGCAGCAGGTACGTTAGGATTATGAGCCACCGCCCTCATCCACCGCTATGGACTACGGCGAACTCGGGCTGATGGTCGGACTCGAGATACACCAGCAGCTCGACACCGAGACGAAGCTCTTCTGCCGATGCCCCACCGAACTCCGCGAGACGGAGGAGGCGACCCACGAGTTCCAGCGTTACCTCCATCCGACCTACAGCGAGCTCGGAGAGGTCGACGAGGCCGCGCTCGAGGAGAGCCGCGCAGAGAGCCTGTACACCTACCTCGGATACGACACCACCTGCCTCGTCGAGGAGGACGAGGAACCCCCGCAGCCTCTCGACCGCGAGGCCCTGCACACCGCGTTGACCGTCGCGGAGGCGCTCGACATGAGCCGCGTAGACCAGGCGCACGTGATGCGGAAGATAGTCATCGACGGCTCCAACACCACGGGGTTCCAGCGCACCTCGATGGTCGCGCACGACGGAGAGCTCGACACTGGGGAAGGACCCGTCCGTGTCGACGCTCTCGCCCTCGAGGAGGAGGCCGCCCAGAGGGTCGACGAACGTCCGGAGGGACCGGTCTACAGCCTCGACCGACTCGGCATCCCCCTCGTCGAGATAGGGACCGCGCCCGACATACGCAGCCCCGAACAGGCGCAGGAGGCGGCGGAGAAGATAGGCATGGTGCTCCGGTCGACGGGGAAGGTGAAGCGCGGCATCGGAACCATCCGACAGGACCTCAACGTATCCATAGAGGACGGTGCCCGAGTCGAGATGAAGGGAGTTCAGGAGCTCGGGAGCATAGGCGACCTCGTCGAGAACGAGGTAGAGAGACAGCGGGAACTTCTAGAGATAAGGGACGACCTACGTGAACGCGACGCCGAGGTCGGTGACGTCCAAGATGTAACCGGGGTGTTCGAGGACACCGACAGCGGCGTCATATCTGGCGCGCTCTCCAGCGACGGCGCCGTCTACGCCGTACGGCTTGAGGGCTTCGACGGCGTCGTCGGAAGGGAGATACAGCCGGACCGCCGGCTCGGCACCGAGTTCAGCGACCGCGCCCAGAAGCGCGGTGCCGGCGGAGTCTTCCACACCGACGAGCTACCGGCGTACGGCGTCACCGAAGACGAGGTCGAAGCGCTGCGGAGCGCAGTCGAAGCCTC
>CAZXNG010000242.1:0-2067 GCA_964642065.1 uncultured Halobacteriales archaeon | reverse complement strand
AGCAGGAGGTCGTCGCCGTTCTCGATGACTATCAGCGGCTCCGCCAGCCCTCGTTCGAGCTCGTATATGCGGCCGTCGAGCTCGTCGGCGTATATCTTCTCCTGCGTCGGCGTCAACCGGTCGACGGGTACCTGTCGGCGCTCCTCCTCCACCTCTACCTCGTGGATGGTCTCCAGGGTCTTCATCAGCTTCCAGACCTTGCTCGGGGTCACCCGCTCTATCTGGCTCCGGATGACGTCGCTGTTGGAGATTATGCCGACTATCTCGCCGTCCTCCTCCACCACCGGCAGCTTCTGTATCCCCGACCGGAGGATGACGCGGGCGGCGTCACCGACGCGCATCTCGGGTTCGGCGACCACGAGGTTCGTGGACATGATGTCCTCTATCGACTCGTCCTCGTCCTTCCCCAGCAGGTCGTTCGCGCTTATGAACCCCTTCAGCTTGCCGTCCTCCTCGACGGGGAAGCCGCTGTGGCCGCGGTTCTCCATCACCGTACGGATGACCTCGCCGACGGTGGCGTCGGACTCCACGGTCACCACGTCCTCCGTCATGTACTCCCGAACCCGGGGTTTCGAAGACGACGACTCCATCGTGTACACCCACTAAGGACGGCTAGAGGTATAACTCTTCACCGACATCTCCGCCGAATCCCGGCGATGCACTCCAGACACCTCCGCGACGGAGTCGACGCGGTGGAGGTGGCTGCTGCAGCCGCAGTCCGAGCAGCCGAAGCCCTCCACCCCTTCGAATCTCTCGGCGAGGCCCGCCGCGACCTCGCACTCACCCGCACGTGACTTCACCACCGCGTACGGACGGACCTGGGGCTGGACGTCGAGGTGGTCGACGTGCCACTTCCTGACGTCGTGTTCTCCCCGGAGCACCCGGAGGTGACGGTCGACGCGGCCGAAACCCCCGCCGCCGCGTGCGCTGCCGGTGTAAGCGTACAGCCCCGGGGACAGGGAGACGTCGCCGAGTGCGCCCGCCTCGAACTCCACCGGAGCCGTGGCCTCAACGACGAGAGAGTAGGTGCCGGCCTCCATCACTGCATCCCCCGCGAGAGCTCCGCGTCCATACGTCACACCATGGCGAGCGCGAGCCTGAACCTCCTTTCGATGTCGTCGAAAGCCGGCTCCATGTGACCTGGGTAGATGGCGCCGACATCGAGCTCCGACAGCCTGCGTATGCTCTGCTCCAGCGCGGCTTCGTCGACGGCGTCGCCGGGCGCGCCGTTGCCGAACAGGGTGTCGCCGGTGAACAGCGCGCCCTCGCTCTCGACGTAGTAGCAGACGCTGCCGGGCGTGTGCCCCGGCGTGTGCAGCACCTCGACGTCGACGCCTACGTCGACGACGTCGCCGTCCTCCACGAACTCCACGTCGACGTCGTAGAAGTCCTCCGGCAGGTCGAGAGCGTCCGCCGACCGCAGCATCTCGCCCTCCCTGTCCAGAAGGTAGCTCCACTCGTCCTCGTGGACGTGGACCTGCGCCGCGGACCGGTTCACGTACTCCCGGAGGCAGGCTACGTGGTCGACGTGGGAGTGGGTCAGGAGGACGTGGCCTGCGTCCGGAAGCGCGTCCGCGGATTCGCCGACATCGACGAGGGCGTCGGCGAAACGGTAGACGTTACAGCTGAAGTCGGAGTCCCTAGGCCGGGTGACCTCCATCTCAGCCCACCAGGGCTTCTGCCGCCGACGTCGCGGTCTCCACCACCGGCGAGAACGCGAACAACAGGGCGACGGTGGCTACGGCGGCGACGAGTATGGCGGCGTAGATGCCCGGCGGCCGGCGGTCGACGGAGACTTGGTCGTCGGGGGCTTCCTCCACCCACATCCACTTGAGTACCCTCGTGTAGTAGTACAGGGAGAGCGCGCTGTTGACTCCGCCGAGCAGCGCCAGCCACCAGAACCCCGCGTTGACGGCGCCGGCGAACAGCAGGAGCTTCGAGACGAAGCCCGCGCCCGTCGGCAGACCCGCCAGCGAAAGCATGAACACCGCCATGGCGACACCGACGAGCGGCATCCTTCGGCCGAGGCCGGCGTAGTCCTCGAACTCATAGCCTGCGCCGTGATAG
>CAZXNG010000241.1:0-2080 GCA_964642065.1 uncultured Halobacteriales archaeon | reverse complement strand
CGTCCCGGTACCTCGGTCGAGGCCTCGACCTCGAGGGATTCGGCGTCGACCTCGACGACTCCGGTGGACTCGAACTCCCTGAGGTTGTCCTGTACGTAGCTCCGGAACCTGTTCTCGAACTCGTTGCGCTTCTCCAGCCGTTCGTCCTCGTCGAGCGACTGCTCCCAGTTCCTGAGCGCCTGCTGTATCTCTATCTGTCTCGCCTGTGGGCTGAGGTCGTATCCGTCGATCTCCTCCAGTCTGTCGACCGTGTCCTCGTCGAGCAGGTCGGCCGCCTCGGTGGTGGCGAACTCGAGCATCACGTCGGCTTCGCTCTCGGTGCGTCGGTAGGTGACGTAGACGCTTTCGCCGCTCACGTGGACGACGCTGTTGGCGGCGGAGCCGACGAAGGAGGTGGCTCCCTCCTGCTCCCCCGTGGCGAGGTCGAGGGCGACGACGTCGTATGTCGTGTCGACGTCGACGGGCTCCGTTGGGTGATGTACCCTGTCGCAGGGGACGACGACCTCACCGTCCGCCGCCTCCATCGGTCTGATGGGGCATGGGTTCTCGCGGTCTACGTCCTCGGAGAGCACGAGGTAGACGGTGCCGTCGGTGAGACGTGCGGTGACGAGGCTGCTGTCGAGCGAAGCGGTCCACTGCTCCTCCGGCGCCTCGGTGGAGATGTCGTACGCTGCGACCTCGTCGCCGTCGAAGACCACGAGCGTGTCGTCCTCGAGGAGCATGTCGCCGGAGCGGGAGAGGTTGGTCTGGAGCTCCATCTCCTCCGGCGGCACGGCGTCGATTACCCGTGTCTCGTCCGCGGAGTAGAACAGTCGGCCACCGTGGTTCTTCAAGATGTCCGGTTCGTCGATACCTTCGACCTGGACGTTGGTGTCGGAGGCCCGGTCTACGCGGTCGGAGCTGTATCCTCCGTCGTCGCCTCCAGAGGCGGCCTCATCCACCGCAACGTCTTCGCCTTGGGCCCTCCCGCCCGACAAAGACCCCGCGGCGGACCCCGACATGTCGGACGTCTGCTGGAGGTAGCTGCGGAACTGTTCGGCGTCCTCGAAGGTCGACACCCCCTCGGACTCGGTGACATCATCTTCGCCGGCGAACGCGCCGTAGGCCACGGCTGCTACGGCCAACGTCGCCAGGATAACTACCGTCGCCTTGGTGCTCGTCTCCATAGACCGTATTTATTTCTACGGTACTTTAACCGTAACGTAGACTGAAACCGCTGTTTCAGCCTTCCGCACCAGGTAACAACACGTTTAATCCACCGTCCCCCGAACCTCCGTCCGATGACGAACGCCGCGCTGGTAATCCTCGACGGCTGGGGAGAGCGCGAGGAAGAGGAAGGTAACGCTGTCGCGGCCGCAGACACGCCGAACGTCGACCGGATGCGTCGCAAGGGCGCGGTCGGCTTCCTCACCACCCACGGCCGCAGCGTCGGCCTCGTCGAAGGACAGATGGGCAACAGCGAGGTCGGACACCTGAACATCGGCGCCGGCCGCATCGTGAAGCAGCCGCTGGCGCGGATAGACGACGCCATCGAGGACGGCTCGTTCTTCGACAACCCAGTGCTCGTCGACGCCGTAGAGTCCGGAGACCGGTTCCACGTGATGGGGCTCGTCAGCGACGGAGGCGTCCACAGCGCACAGCGCCACCTCCGCGCCCTGCTCGAACTCGCCGACAGGCACGACCGAGATACCGTGGTGCACGTGTTCCTCGACGGCCGTGACACGCCGCCCGAGAGCGCCGTCGACTACCTCGAAGAGCTCGAACGGGTGGCGGACGACACCGATGCGACGGTGGCTACGGTGTCCGGCCGGTACTACGCGATGGACCGGGACGAGAACTGGGGGCGGACGCGCGCAGCGTACGACGCGATAGTCGAGAGGACGGGTCACCACGCGGACACCGCCGTCGAGGCGGTGGAGCAGGCGTACGACCGCGGCGAGACCGACGAGTTCGTCGAACCCACAGTGATCGACGACGCCCCCGCGCTATCGGACGGAGACAGCGCGTTCTTCTTCAACTTCCGCGGCGACCGCGCCCGTCAGCTGACGCGGATGCTGAACGGCATCGACCCGAAGTGGCG
>CAZXNG010000240.1:0-2091 GCA_964642065.1 uncultured Halobacteriales archaeon | reverse complement strand
CCCAGTCCTCGGCGGGGGAGTCGTCGTCTGCCTGCGGCCGGTACAGCCGTTCGAGGCCGGTGGCTTCGTACAGGTCCTCGCTCTCGTCCGCGAGGTTCCGCGACGCGACGACGGTGTCGATGCCGGCGTTCTCGACGACGTAGACCAGGGTGTCGGGGTCCATCCGGAGGTTGAGGGGGACGGCGACGGCTCCCGCGTTGATGGCTCCGAAGTAGGCGACGGGGAACAGGAGCTCGTTGGGCACGAGGAGGCCGACGCGGTCGCCGGGTTCGACGCCGTCGTCTATCAGGATATTGGCGGCTTTCCGCACCCTGTCCCAGAGCTCCTGGTAGCCGAGCTCCTGTCCGTAGAACGAGAAGGCGGTCTTGTCGCCGTACCTGTGGGCACCCATCGCAGGAAGGTCGCCCAGGTGCCTGAGCGGCTCGCCGTCGTAGTACTCCATCTTGTGTCTCAACGGGGGAAGACACCGCATAAAGCTTACTTTAGACCGCCAAACGGTGGTAAACCACGGTCACGTTCATAAACAGTTATTAGACACGATGTACCATGGTGTCGTATGGCAGACGAGGAAGACCTCAGAGAGCAGCTGACAGACGCGTTCGAAGGCGCAGACTACCCCGTGAACAGCCCGATGGACCTAGTCCCCGCCCTCCCCGAGGGACCGGAGACGACGTTCAGCAGCGGTGACTTCGAGATGACCGCGATGGAGCTGAACACGCAGGCGAGCGGCGCCGCGAACTTCCCCTACGACAGCGTAGAGGAGCTCGTCGACGAGATCATCGAGGGCCTGTACGACGAAGGCCACCTCGAGTAGACAAGCTTCGCAGAGAACTCACAGATACCGAAACCCGTTTCTTCCGCAGATTTCGACGTCCAGCAGTGCTACACTGGATGGACGCAGGAGAAAGCTGAAGGACTGTTGCCAGCTGGTCAGTCGTCGGCGACGGCGGACGCGTCCTCCGGGGCGTCGTCGAGCCCCGGCTGCTGGATCCATAGGTCGCCGTAGAACTCGTCCTGCTCCAGCTCCACGAGTCCGTCGGAGGCGAGGAACATCAGGGCGACGTAGCAGGTGGCGTACGCCCCTCTGCCCTCCGGCGCGACCTCGGCGTACAGGAGCTCGTCCCTGTGCCGGAACTCCTCCTCGATGAGCTCCCACACCTCGTCCCTCCAGGATTCGATGTCGTCCTCGTGCGCGGTCTGCATCGCGTCCTCCGTCGTCGGCTCCGGCCAGTGGTCGTCGTGGAACCCCGCGCCACCGCCGTCGGAGGTGTCGTACTCGCGGCTCTCCTTCCACCAGCTTCCGCGCTCGCGCTCACGTAGCTCACGGATGAGCTCGTCGAGGGTCTCCGGCTTCGACCTGTCGCGCACGCGCTTCCGACGCAGGCGGCGCTGGAACTCCCGTTCGAGCTCGTCGACGACGCCGTTGTCGACGGGTGCGCCGGCCTCGAGCTCGACGTCACTTCCGAGCCCCCGTCCCCACTCGTCCTCCCACTCCTCCTCGGCCTGCTCCTCCTCGGGGTCGGCGTCGACGACGTAGTCGCTCTTCATCCGGAGCAGGATGCTGGCGTACAGGATGCCGCGGCCCGTGCGAGCGAGGTCGCCCTCGTCGAGGCGCTCGAGGAACTTGTCCGTCACCCGCATTATGTCGATGTCCCAGGGGTCGATCTCGCCGTCGCGGGCGAGGTCGACGAGGACGTCGACGGGTTCAGTCGGCTGCTGCAGGGTCGGCGTCGCCGCCGTCATTGGCCTTCACCCCCGTTACCTTGGAGAGGTTGTCCTGCTGCATGGTGACGCCGACGATGCGGTCGGCCTTCTCCACCATGTTCGAGCGGTGGCTGATGACGACGAACTGGGTGTCGTCGGCGATGTCGTCTATCATCTGCGCCACCTTCTCGACGTTGACGGCGTCGAGCGACTCGTCGACCTCGTCGAAGAAGTAGAACGGCGCAGGAGTGTACCGCTGGATGGCGAAGATGAACGACAGCGCCGTGAGGGACTTCTCGCCGCCCGACATCGACTCCAGGCGTTCGACGGGTTTGTCCGCGGGCTTCGCCTGGATGGTCATCCCGCTCTCGAACGGCTCGTCGGGGT
>CAZXNG010000239.1:0-2103 GCA_964642065.1 uncultured Halobacteriales archaeon | reverse complement strand
GTGGCGAGCCCCGCCTGTCGCGGATGGATCCTGCCGCTACCGTCGACTAGCACGACGTCGGGCTCGACGTCGAGACCGCCGATGGAGTCTACGACAGCGGGTGCCTCGCGGAACGCCAGCAAGCCAGGTACGTAGGGGAACTCCACCTCTCTACGCACCGTCGACACGTCCACGACTTCGTCGTCCTCCATCGCGACAGCGACGCTGACGACATCTCCGGCTTCGAAAGCCTGATCGACGCCGGCTACGAGGTCGGACGAACCGAGCCGGCTCTCGAACACCGCCGCATCCGCGACCTCGTTCTGCACCTTCAACATCTCCTCACGCTCGACGTCCGGATCTGGCAGAAGCGAGGGCTCGATCATCTCACCTGTAACCTAGCGTCTCGAGTCTGTCCTCGACCACTCCGCCCACGTCGGTTCCCTCCGCCTCCTCGTCCGGCCACGGCGGTATGAGGTCACGAAGCTCCTCGAGCCTGTCCTCGTCGACCTCCACGGGTTCGTCCGAGGGCACTCCGAGAACCATCTCGAGCCCGTCACCTCGAGAGGCTATCAGCTTCTGATTCCCGTCGTAGACGGCTTTCTTCTCGTGCCCGCTCAGGCTGCCCTCCACCAGCGTCTGCCTGTCCTCTGGTACGCCTTCGACGAGGGAGAAGCCCGAGGTCTCGGGCTCCTCCAGACCTACCTCGTCCAGTAGCGTAGCAGGCAGGTCGACGAGGGACACGTGCGCTCCCTCCAGTCTCCAGTCGGAGTTCGTCAGCAGCGGAACCCTCGCCAGCTCCTCGTAGGGCGCGCCTCCGTGGTCGACGCAGCCCGTGCCGTCGAAGTGCTCGACGTCGAACTCCACGTGCTCCCACATAGCCTCGCCGTGGTCGGAGGTCACCACCAGGTTCGGATCCTCGACGACGTCCACGAGGGAGTCATGGAACCTCCGTAGTTCGTCGTCCACGTAGTCGACGGACGCACGGTACAGCCGGCGGCGGTTCTCGCGGTACTCCTGGCACTCCTCACCGCAGTCGACGTCCTCGTGGAACCGCCAGTTCTGGATACCCTCTATCGAACCGTCGACGTCGTGCTTCTCCCAGTACTTCTGCGGGGGGTCAAGGGGTATGTGAGGGTCGGCGAGATGGAGGAAGGCGAACGTCCGGCCCCGACCCTTTACCCACTCAAGGTAGTCGTCGAGCACGTCCCCGGCGTCGGAGTTGACCTTGTGGTACAGAGCGTGGGACTCGAACCTGCCGGAGAGCGCGACGAAAGGTGTGTCGTGTCCGAACCCGCCGTACGTGTCGTATCCGGCGCCCGCAAGAGCCTCCGTGAGGGTCTCCCGCTCTTCGTCCATGCGCGGCGGCAGGGTCAAGCCTTCGGAGTCCTCCGGCTCGTCGCTCTGCTTCATCGCGCCGTGCTCGTGAGGGTAGAGTCCCGTGATTATCGAAGAGACGGCGGGGAAGGTCCAAGCTCCGGGAGTCACGGCGTCGACGCCGTCCAGAGAGCTCATGTAAGGCGTCAGCTCGCCGTCGACGTGGTCCGACCGCAGCGCGTCGACGACCACCCAGACGACGTGCTGGGGAGCGTCGTCGGCCGGCCCTCGCTCTACGAGGTTCTTCCTCCCGAAGACTGAGTCCGCCTTCCTCGTCTGGTAGATGTCGTAGGGTATGGACAGCGCATGCTTCGCAGAAGGTGGTAGGTTCTCGATCAGGAACCTCTTGACGTTCATCGGTCACTCTACCACCGCGTTCCTTTTTTGTCTTGCGTATCGTACCAAAACGAATATTCGTAGCCGGGGACTACCGGAATGTACCGTGAAGGTCTCGGTCGTCATCTGCTCTCACTCGGAGGAGATGTACGAGCATCTCGTGGAAGCCGTCGAGAGCGTCCTCAACCAGACCTACGAGGACGTCGAGGTGGTCGTGGTGGTAGATGGCGACGACGCACTGTACGAAAGGGTGGTCGAGGAGTACCAAGATGACGGAGACGTTAAGATTTTGCTCAACGACGAGAACCTCGGTCTCTCGGCCAGTCGGAACAAGGGGGTGGATGCGTCGACCGGCGACGTGGTAGCGTTCATCGACGACGACGCCGTGGCCGACGAGAGATGGGTTGAGGA
>CAZXNG010000238.1:0-2110 GCA_964642065.1 uncultured Halobacteriales archaeon | reverse complement strand
TCTCCGGAATCGTCATGCTGACGGCGAGCGACATCGTCAGCAGGCCGTTGACGAGGCGCTCGCCGAACTCGGTGTCGCTGGCGAACTCGGCGTCGAGGTGGAGCGGCTGCTGGTTCATCGTGAGGTCGCAGAACCGCTGGTTGTCGCTCTCGCTCACGGTGCGGCTCCGCGGGTGCTCCAGGGTCTCGCCCTCGGTGTAGTCCTCGTAGTACATTCCCGGCATAGAGTAACCGTCGGAGGCTACCGACGTATTTCTTACCGTAGCAGCACGAACCCCCACGCATGACGAACGCGCGGAGAAGCGTGCTGTTCACGCCGGGAGACCGCCCCGGGATGATGGAGAAGGCGCTCGACGGAGAGGCGGACGTCGTCGTGTTCGACCTCGAGGACGCCGTCGCACCAGAGCAGAAGGACGACGCTGTCGAAGCCGTCGAAGAGGTGCTGGAGGACGTCGACGACGTCTCCGGCGCGGGCGACGCACCCGAGGTATGGGTGCGCGTCGACCCCCATCTGGAGGCGTCGTACGAGGTCGGCGAACCCTCTTGCTTCGTCCTGCCGAAGGCTGCGGGCGCGGGCGACGTCCGCGACGCGGTGGGAGAGGTGGTGTCCCACGGCCTCTCCAGCGACGTAGTCCCTATAGTGGAGTCCGCGGCCGGAGTGTTGAACGCGGGAGATATAGCCGCGGAGGACGGCGTCGGCGGGGTGGTGTTCGGGGCCGAGGACCTCGCCGCCGACGTCGGAGCGACGCGGTCGAGAGATGGCGACGAGGTCTCGTACGCGCGGCAGAAGGTCGTGACGGCGGCCGCCGCTGCGGAGGTCGACGCCGTCGACACCCTGTGGACGGATTTCGAGGACGAAGAGGGTCTGCGGCGGGACGCGGAGCGTAGCGTGACGCTCGGCTACGACGGCAAGCTCGCCATCCACCCGAGCCAGGTAGAGGTCATCAACGAGGCGTTCACGCCGGAAGCCGACGAGGTGGACTGGGCGGAGCGGGTGCTGGAGGCGCGGGACTCGGCGGCGGACGACGGCCGCGGGGTGTTCGAGGTCGACGGCGAGATGGTGGACGCGCCGCTGGTGAAGCAGGCGGAGCGGCTGATGGAGCGTGCGCGGGCGGCGGGACTGCGTTAGCCTCCGTCGATGGAGGATACCACGCCGGAGTCCGTCGACCGTCTGCGAAGAGTTTAACCTCGCTCCCCCGTACGGTACCACCGATGGTATCCGCAAGACAGATCGCGGCGGTGGTCGCCGTCGCGCTCGTGGTGGCGGGCGTCGGCGTCGCCTACACCAACGGCGTCGGACCGTTCCCCGGCGGCGAAGGCGCGGAGGACGACATCGAGGAGCCGGACAGCCGCGGCGAGGTGGTCGAGCTCGGAGACGACGGCACGCCGGAGGTCGACGAAGGCGAGGACCCGCCGGCGTTCACCCTCAAGATAACCGACATCAGCGAATGCGGAACCACCTGCCGCGACGTCTCCGTAGCGCTGTCGAACGAGATGGAGGAAGACGCCACCAACGTAACCGTCTACACCTGGATCTACGCCGGACAGGGCACCGACGGCGACCAGGTCTGGAGCAACAGCCGGGACGTCGGCACCCTCAGCGCCGGCGACACCCTGGAGTCCACCGACCGTGTAGACGTCGGACTCGGAGGCGGGAACGCGATACGCAGCGAAGACGGCTGGATAACCATCGAGACCACGGTGGAGAGCGACCAGGAGACGGTGACGTTCGTCCGGGAAGAACAGGTGATGTAGGGAGTAGTAGCGAGAGGACTACCCGTCGCGCTGTACAGGGACGTCACCTACCTCCGGAGCGTCGAAGACAGTGAGCTCCGGCGGAGGCGGTGGGTGGTCGCGGGTGTGGTGTCTAGTCTTACGCTGGGGGTGGGGTCGCTAGTGGTGAAGGCGGTTTATGTGTGGACAAGCAGAAGAAGCATAAGTGGAATAGCCACAATACTACGCCAGGATTACCGAAGACTTCGAATCCATCGAAACGTAAAAATCGGAAAACCTGAGCAAGGTACGAGAGTGACGTTAGAGCTGGCCTAAATCATATTCCAGTTGAGACAAAACACGGTAAATAAATTGCAGAAGAAGATTCTAGAACACTA
>CAZXNG010000237.1:0-2119 GCA_964642065.1 uncultured Halobacteriales archaeon | reverse complement strand
CACCACGTCCTCCACCGTCGCAGCGGTCGCGAGAAGCTCTGCTTCCTCGTAGATCCCACCTACCAGCTGCGCCCCTATCGGAAGCCCATCTACCGTGCCTGCGGGAAGGTTGACGACGGGGTGTCCGGTGAGGTTGAAGATCCACGACAGCATCCAGCTAGTCGGCAGACCGTTCGTCGACTCTCCGTCTATCTCCGTGGGCATCGGTTCGTCGTGCGTGAGCGGCGGCGTCGCCAGCGTGGGACAGAGCAGCCCGTCGTACTCCGCGACGACGCGTTCGACCTCGGAGTACAGCTCCGTGCGGACAAAGTCCGCCTCCGTGTACGTCATGAGGTCGTTCGACCTGCCCTGACGCACCAGGGTCACGAGGCTCTGCGGCAGGGTTTCGGCGTGGTCCTCCAGCAGGTCGAAGCCGTGCTCCAGTTCGAGCTCGCTGACGGCTGTGGCGAAGAACGTCGTCACCATCAGGCTGTACGCGTACGTCAGCGAGCCGAACTCCGGCAGGTCGAGGGAGACCCGGTCGACGGCGACGCCCGCGTCCTCGAGCTTCGATACCAGGTCGGCGAGGCTGTCGCGGACGGAGGGTTCGACGGAGAAGACGTCGAGGTCCGGGCTGTAGGCGAGGGAGAGGGTCGACGGGTCTCCGGCGACTGCGGCGTCGCGGAACCTGTCCTGCTTGGGGACGCTGAAGGGGTCGCCGGCGTGGCGGCCGGCGACCAAGTCGAGCATCAGCGCGAGGTCGTCGACGGAGCGCGCCATCGTTCCGTGGACGCCGACGGGGGTGTGGCCGCGATATCCGTTGACGCGGTTGCCGCGTGGGACGACGCCGTGGCTGGGCTTCAGCGAGAGGACGCCGCAGCAGGACGCGGGGTTCCGGAGGGAGCCGCCGACGTCGCTCCCGGTCGCCAGCGCGCACAGTCCGTCCGCGAGCGCGGCGGCGCTACCACCCGACGACCCGCCGGCGTTCACCTCTCCCTCGGGGTCGAACGGCGTCGACGTCGGACCCACGACAGCGTTGTCGGTGCGCACCCGATGGCCGAGCTCCGGCGTGTTCGTCGTACCCACCACGACCGCGCCCGCGTCCTCCAGACGTCGGACGGTCTCCGTGGTCTCGTCGGCGACGTTGTCGGAAAGTGCCGCCAACCCCATGGTGTTCCGAACGCCTTGCTTGGAGTCCGAGAGGTCCTTGATGGCGACGGGAACGCCCGCCAGAGGCAGGTCCTCGTCGTCTACGGAGTCCGCCACCTCCTCGGCGCGCCGACGGGCGTCCTCGGCGAGAACCGTGACGTACGAGTTCGTCGCGTCGGCTCGACGGTCTATCCTGTCCAGATACGCCTCCGTGACCTCTATGGGGTCTAGCTCCCCCGAGTTCACGGCCTCCGCTATCTCGCCTGCGGACTCGAAGCCCGATACCATGTGGTACTGGAACGCGGGCGGAGTGTTAGAGCTTTCGCAGTCGGGAAGGGGGTTCGACGTCGAGGAAGGAGTTCGTTCGACTACGTCTACGGCGAGGTCACTCGACTACGTCTACGGTCTCGTCGGTAGATATCCAGCGTTCGCAGTTTCCGTCCTCCACGAACACCTTCCGGTCGGGTCTGGTGGAGTACATCGACACACGTCTGACGGCGTCCCTGCACTCCTCCGGCATCTCTGACACGTCGATGTCGGTGGACGGCTCCTCTTCCTCGTCCGTCGTCCCGGCTCTGTCACCCATCGAGTGCAGTTAGGACGGCCTAAAAGAAAAGCCTTTGCGGTCGAAAGCGATATTTAAACCGTGACGAGGAAAGGCGACGAGTACTACCGCAGAGCGAAGGAGGAGGGTCTCCGGGCGCGCTCCGCGTACAAGCTCAGGCAGATAGACGACGAGATAGACGTCCTCGACGACGAGGCCACCGTCGTAGACCTCGGCGCAGCACCCGGCGGCTGGCTCCAGGTCGCCCGCGAACGCGCGGAAGACGTAGTAGGCGTCGACCTCCAGCGGATAGAGCCGCTGGAGAACGTCGAGACCGTCCGCGGGGACGTCACCGAGGACGAGACTCTCGACGAGGTGGAGGAGATGGTGGGCGGCGTCGACGTCGTGCTCTCTGACATGGCTCCCGACGTCACCGGGGAGTGGAGC
>CAZXNG010000236.1:0-2123 GCA_964642065.1 uncultured Halobacteriales archaeon | reverse complement strand
GTGTGTGGCTCGTTCACGTACTCCGATGGGTCGTCTATGTCGGCCTCCAGAAAGCCCTCGTGACGGTCGTGGCACTTCAGGCAGGAGCCACAGTGCCTACCATCTCGCGGGTCGACGCAGGAGAACGTGTGTTCGAGCGGCAGACCTGCGGCGTCTGCACAGTCTACGACCTCGTGTTTCACGAGGTCCGCGAGCGGCCGTTGGAACTCAACATCGTGGTCCAGACCGAGCGAGAGAGCACGAGCCATCGCTTCGTCGAACTCGGGGGCTCCGTCGGGGAAGCCGTTGGAAGCGAGCGCGCCCTGCACGATGCGGTGGACTCCCTCGACGGAGCAGAACACGGCGGCTTTCGAGAACACGAGGACGTTGCGGCCGTGGAGGTAGTGGCCTCCGTCCTCGTCGGGCATCGGCGGCTCGGCCTCCGACCCGGAGAACGCCCAGGACTCAGGCATCACGTCGCCGGCCGGCGCCTCCAGTACCTCCAGCTCCGGGGCGTCGACGACTTCGAGATACCGTCGGGCGTGCTCCACCTCGACGTCCTCCCAGC
The DNA here is from genome assembly GCA_964642065.1 of uncultured Halobacteriales archaeon. Classification (GTDB taxonomy): domain Archaea; phylum Halobacteriota; class Halobacteria; order Halobacteriales; family Halorutilaceae; genus JAQZDA01. The sequence goes on along the minus strand of CAZXNG010000236.1, from coordinate 1,576 downwards.
GGTAGCCGCTCCGGACGTAGACGGGTAGAACGTCGCGTCCATCCTGCCTCTGGAGGTGCAAGAGGTAGGCGCTCTCGACGCCTCCGCTGAACAGGACGCAGACCGGTGCCATGTGGATCTGGAGGCGGTGGCGTTCGAAGTATCCTGCGGTACCGCGGGACCGCAGCGGCGGGATCGAGGGGAAAGGTTACGAAGGCAGCCCGCCTGTAACGGCTATGGAGCTAGAGGGTGCGAGAGCGGTCGTCACCGGTAGCGCTGTCAGGGTCGGCCGGGAGATAGCTCTCCGGCTCGCCGACGGCGGCGCCGACGTCGCTATACACTACAGGACGAGCGAGGAGGAGGCGGAGGAGACCGCGGAGGACGTCAGGGAGCGCGGAGTCGACGCGGCGACCGTGCAGTCCGACCTGTCGACGGTGAAGGGCGCGGAACGCGCGGTTGACGGCGCCGGCGACGCTCTCGGCGGCCTCGACGTCCTCGTCAACAGCGCCTCCGTGTTCTACCCGTCCCCTGTCGGAGAGGTCGGGGAGGAGGACTGGGACGCGCTTTTCGACGTAAACCTCAGGGGACCGTTCTTCGCATGTCAGCGCGCGGTCGACAGGATGGACGGCACCGGCGTCGTGGTGAACATCGCGGACTGGGCTGGCTTCCGGCCGTACCAGAACCACGTGCCCTACTGCACGACTAAGGCGGGCGTCATCGCGATGACGAAGGGACTCGCGAAGGAGCTCGCGCCGGACGTCCGCGTCGCAGCCGTCGCTCCCGGACCGGTGATGCTGCCGTCGAACTACACCGACGAGGACGTCGAACGGATACTGGAGAAGACGCCGCTCGACCGCGTGGGTTCGCCGGAGGACGTGGCGCATGCGGTCGAGTACCTCGTGGAGGCGGAGTTCGTGACCGGAGCCGTCGTACCCGTCGACGGCGGTCGACTCATCTACTGACAGGGGTGGTCTGGAAACCGCGGTGCACGGGGTCCGCGGCGGCAACTGATTTATGCTCGCTCGTTCAAGGGAGACGCATGTACCGGGTCACCAAGGAGATAGAGTTCTGCTACGGTCACCGGCTGCGGAACTACGACGGCAAGTGCCAGCACGTCCACGGACACAACGGAACCGCGGAGATAGAGCTATCGAGCGAATCCCTCGACGAACGCGGCATGGTCGTCGACTTCGGCGACATCAAACGCGACGTCAAGGGATGGATCGACAGCGAGATGGACCACGCGATGCTCGTCCGCGAAGACGACCCACTGATAGAGGTACTGGAGGACGAGGGCGAACCCTACTACGTGATGGACGACAACCCTACGGCGGAGAACATCGCCCGCGAGATATACCTGTACGCCGACGAGGCGGGCCACCCTGTTTCGAGCGTGCGTCTGTGGGAGACTCCAAGCAGCTACGCAACCTACGAGCCCTAGCCTCTGTCTCCTGAGTCGACCTCGAAACCCGTCCTCACCATCTCCCCCCATCCTTCCACGCCCTGCAGGTACTCGTACATCCCTCTCCACGCCTGCAGGGTCCTCCACTGCCGGTAGCCGACGTTCTCCAGGAACCCGTGGAACAGCAGCACGACG
>CAZXNG010000235.1:0-2125 GCA_964642065.1 uncultured Halobacteriales archaeon | reverse complement strand
GACGCCGAGGTGCTGCCGGAGGAGAAGGCGGACGCGATAGACGAGATACAGGCTGACGGCTCGCGTGCGATGATGGTGGGCGACGGCGTCAACGACGCTCCCGCGCTGACGGCGGCGTACGTCGGCGTCGCCATCGGAAGCGGCACCGACGTCGCCATCGAGTCCGCCGACGTCACCCTGATGCGCGACAACCCTGCGGACGTCCTGAAGGCGATGCGGATAAGCGACGCCACCATCTCGAAGGTCCGGCAGAACCTGTTCTGGGCGCTCGGCTACAACGTAGTCCTGATACCCATCGCGTCGATAGGTCTCCTGAACCCCGCGCTCGCCGGAGTCGCGATGGCGATGTCGAGCGTCAGCGTCGTGTCGAACAGCCTCGCGTTCATGAGCTGGAAGCCCGACGAGGACTACGTCTTCCTCCCGTTCCGTCCGTTCGTCTGGGCCAGAGAGGGTTTCGTGAGGACGTAGACGTCGGCTTCGGCGACTTCGCTCAGACCTCGACCACGGTGTCGTTGGGTAGCTCGGGCGACGGCTCCCGACCGAGGGTGAGCAACCGTTCGGTCAGGGTCAGCTCTTTCGACACGGGGCTCTCTTTCTCGAACCCCCTGTACTCGACCTCGACACCGTCGGGATGGCTCGAGAGCCGTACCGCTGCGAGCTGGTAGGATGGGTAGAAGACCGGTGGGAGTCGGCCGGCGACTACGTCGCGTCGGTGCAGCCGCTTCAGCCAGGTCCCGGTGTTGACGAGGGTGCCGCCGTCGACGTCCCGGGTGTTCGGTCGATGGGTGTGGCCGTAGCAGAACACGGAGACGTCGGAGTCCTCGAACAGCTCCTCGGCGTACTCGCGGTAGGGTTCCTCGGGGTCGACGGTTACGTCGGCCTCGAACAAGCCGAACCTCTCGACGGTGCGGCGGATGTCGCGGACTATCAACGCTATCGGAACCGCAGTCAGCGTGAGCAGCGCCACCACCGCGACGTTGACGTAGAGCAGCAGGTAGGCGGCCTCGCCCGTGGGCCCGAACAGCGAGAACAGGCTCTCGGTCGTCTCCTGCGGCAGCGACCAGACTCCGGCGACGTCGAGCCCGAGCAGGATGGCGAGGACGAGGCTGACGTTGAACAGGAGGAGGAACGGGATGGCGGAGTACCTGAGCGCGGGATGCATCTCGACGTAGAAGTACTTGCTCGCAAGCCAGTTCGGCATCCTCTGCGTCGGCGTCACCGCCTGTACGTCGCTCAGCCAGTCGAACCTGCCGTGCTTCGACAGCTTGCCTGCACGGCTGGTTACGTGGGTGTTGTAGTAGTAGCCGAGCGGAGTGACGTAGGGGTTGCCCCAGTCCTCCATCCGGTTGTTGGGGTCCTGCTGGTTGCCGTGTTCGAAGTGGACGACTCCATCGCCTACCTCCCTCTCTATGGAGCGGCCCTGGACGACGTCTACGTTGTACTCAGCGAAGAGCTCTGTGTACTCGGGGTAGGCGGCGAGGTCGTGGTCGTGGTTCCCGGGTACCAGGGTGACGTCGACGTTCTCGCCGGTGGCGCGGAGCTGCTCGAACAGCTCCGGGTACTCTTCGACGAGCATGTCGAACTTGTCCGTGCCCTCGGCCTCCGTGTACTCCCAGAGCCCGAAGGCGTCGCCGTTGACGACGAGCTCGGCGTCCTCGTCGGTCTCCTCGAGCTCGCGCAGGAACTCCAGGAGCTCCGGCATGAACTCGACCTCCCCGATCTGCTCGTCGCCGCCGACGTGGAGGTCGCTGACGACGTATATCACGCGGTCGTCTGCGTCGTCCATCATCTACGTATTAAATGGGTCGACGGTGGGATATCCTTTGCCGTGGAGGTCGTCCTAGGCCGAGTCGCCGGTCTCCCGCCGACGCTCCTGCATACGTCGGCCTTCGAGCACCTCCAGCCAGTCCTCGCGTATCGGACCGTAGGCCTCGCGGACCGCCCAGAACACGAGAAGCAGCAGGCCGACGACCTCCGGGAGGAGGATGGCGGGTGCCTCCAGCAACGGTCCCTCGTATCCGCGGAAGAACACCACTCCCCAGACGAGCCACGCGGTCTGGTGGACCGCGCCGAAGGCTATGGAGACGAGGCCGTGGGTGACGCGGCCCTCGTAGACGTTGCCGGC
>CAZXNG010000234.1:0-2160 GCA_964642065.1 uncultured Halobacteriales archaeon | reverse complement strand
AGGGCGTCGCGACGCGTGAGCTCCATCAGCGAGGTTTAGTTTTCGGCTGGCCTAAAAACTGTCTCTTCGTACCGGTCGTCGGCTTCGTCGGTGAGCTATACTTCCGGCTGCGAAGGTACGTCACCGTTATCAATCCCCGAGGTATAGTCCACGGCGTGAAGGTCGAAGCGGACGTGAAGAACGGCGACGTCCACGAGGTCGAGGTCGACGAGAGTGCTGTGTACGCCGACGTCCTCGACGCCCTCGACCTCGACCCCGAGGCGGCCGTGGTGCTCGTCGACGGTCGACCGGTGCCCGAGGACGCCGCGGTCGAAGCGGAGGAAGTCGTCGTGATGCGAACGCTGTCGGGTGGTTGAGTTGTTAGAAGGAGCCGGGAACCTCTACGGCGTCGACGGTGTCTGGGGGTACGTCCTGGTGTTCGTGCTCGCGGCAATCCCGTGGATAGAGGTGCTGGTGATAGTGCCCGCAGCCGTCGGCCTCGGATTCAACCCCGTACTGGTGGCGGTCGTCGCGTTCACCGGCAACATGGTCCCCGTCGTCGGCATCAGCCGGCTGAACCGGAAGTTCAGGTTCCCCGCGCCGGACTACTTCAGGACGCGTGCGGAACGCGTCTGGGACCGACACGGAGTGCCGGGCGTCGCGCTGATAGCGCCCGCGCTCACCGGCGTCTACCTCACGATGTCCGTGGGTCTCGCGCTCGACGCCCCGCGCCGCAGGCTCGTGGGCTGGATGGCGGTCAGCATCGCCCTGTGGACCACCGTTCTCGCTGCCGCTTCCTACCTCGGACTCAGGTTCGTCGCCGGTTGACGTCGCCGGCAGACGGCCAGCGGTTCGCCGCGGCATCGGCCGAATGGAGTTCTGCGTCCGAGTTCATCTTGCCAGCAACCTGTCTGCAACCTTCGCCCGCGCTCTCCATATCTTCCCGGTCGTCTCCGCCACGTGCGGACGGCCGAGCCTGTATCGGACGCGGTCGTGCGCCTTCAGCGGCGCGAGCGCCCTCGGCTGCGGCAGGCTCCATACCCTGCAGGGTTCCGCGTCCACGTTAGACCGGCGCAGTATGCCGTTCACCGCCTTCCGCGCGGCTTCGTCGGCGCCCTCCATCGTCGCGAGGTCGGTCTCCGTGCGGACGTAGTCCGCCGCGAGGTAGAGGTTCGGTACACCGGTGTCCGCCGGCGGCCTGTGGCGGCGGCTTCCGGCGGTGTTCACGAGCAGGGGTTCGTCGTTGCGAGTCTCGCCGTCCTCGTGCATGATGCCCGGCGCGAGGTGGTGGTCTACGAGGAAGGGGTCCTCTAACTCGTGAGGCCCTCCCGAGAGATGCTGCTTCAGCTGAGTCCAGACCTCCTCCACTATCTCCTCCTCCGTGCACTCGTCGGCGGGTTTGCCGGTGACGACGCCTGGTGTGCTCCAGTCGCTGATGCAGACCGAGAGCACGTCCTCTACATCGCCGTCGCCGTACTCGCTGACACTGCGGCTCCAGAACTGGTTCTGGTGTATCGACGTCAGCGCCCACGGGCTGTCGAAGTAGATGCCGTGGCCGCGGGACATCTCGAGCTCGCGGTCGAGGTAGAACTGTACCCCGCTCATCCAGTCGGTGTGGAGGTTCTCCATCGACTTCAGCTCGGGCGCAGCCTCCTGCATATCCGCGGTCACGAGGTCGAGCGCGGCATCTATCGGCGTGGCGAGCACGTAGTGGTCGGCTTCGACGGTGCCGGACGCGGCTTCTACGGAGGTGACGCGTTCGCCGTCGAACTCCATCCTATCCACCGGGTCACCGGATTGTAAGCTGACTCCGAGAGACCGTAGGTAGCTGGTCCACGGGTCGATCCAGGCTTCGTTGGTGGGCGCGTCCAGTATCTCGACCTTCCGCCTTGGGTCGACGATGTCGTAGAACGTCTGCTCCGTCATCTTGCCGATAGTGCGGCTGCTACTCTTCTCGGGATCCATGGCGACCAGGAGCTTCGTGGCTCCGCGGACGAGGTGCTTCCTGTATGCGTCGCTCATCTCCTCCGCCCGGGTGAACTCCCACCAGGAGGTGTTCTCGAGCTCCTCGTCGAGCCGGCCGCGACAGCTCGTCGTTATCAGATGAAACCGGTTGAGGAAGAAGTCGTGTTCGTGGTCGGGTACCTCGTCCCGCCAGAACAGGCGGTCGAAGCTGTCGAG
>CAZXNG010000233.1:0-2160 GCA_964642065.1 uncultured Halobacteriales archaeon | reverse complement strand
TTCGACCTGACGTTCACGGTGTTCGGCCAGTCCCGTTCCACCAGCTACACCGACACGGTAGATGTCCGCGCGCCACCCGCTGTCGGCGGAACCATCGATGTGTCCCCCGACGAGCCAGGGGTCGTCGAGGTGGATAGCTCCGTCGGCGGCGTCACCGTCGAGGACGTCTCGGTCGAGTCCGACGGCGAGACCAGCGTCTTCGCGGGCTTCGAGGATGAGGAACCCGCCGACGGGCCGGAGGACAGCCTACGGCTCGTGCGGATAGACCTCGAGGGCTCCAACGTCACCGCGTTCACCGTCTCCTACGCGACGGAAGCCGAGGTCGAGGTCAGGATGGAGGGGGACGGTGACTGGACGACGGAGGGGGTGGAGGTCGAATCCTCGGGTGGCTCCTCCGTCGCCCGCGTCGAAGCTCCCGGTAACTCGACGCGGCTCACGTTCGTCGACGTCGGAACCGAGGAGGAAGACGAGGGAGACGGAGAGGAAGACGATGGAAGCGGTGAAGGTCTGCCGGGGTTCACAGTGCTCGCCGCGCTCCTGGCGCTGACGGCGTTCGCCTTCCGCGCACGCCGCACCAGACACGGATAGCCGTCAGCCGGTTCGGACGCTGAAGCTGTCGTCGTCACCGTCCTCTATCAGGAGGCCGTAGCTACATCCCGTACAGACGTGGTGTTCGCCGTCCTCTACGTCGAACACCAGAACCGTGCCTCCGCAGTGGTGGCTCCGGCGCCTCTTCGGAGGGTCGCGGTGGGGGCTGTCGTGCTTGACCCTCCGGTAGTCGCCGTCGAGCCCCCCGGTCAGCTCTTCGGCGTGGTCGCCGCAGACCTCCAGGTATATCTCGCCGTCGTCGTCTCGTAGCGGCTGCACCGCGAGTTCGCGGCAGCCGCCTACGTCGCAGAGACCGTCGACGTGGTCGGGCTTCACTCCAGCCTCCAGCTCTCTTCCGCGGCGACCTCGTCGAAGTCGCGGAAGCTCCAGTCGGCCTTCTTCGCTGCCACCTCCTGCCGGCGGCCGCTGCCGACGAAGACGTACCGCGTCCCCTCGGGGTGGCCGTCCTTGTTAGCGCGCTCCAGCCCCGACACCACCCCCGGGGGTACGCTGTAGAAGTCGATGTGTACGTCGTGGCGACGGCCGAGGTCGTTCACCACGTGGGGTTCGGCCTCTCCGACGACGCCCAGCTCCCCCGCCCGCTGCTTGAGGTCCCGCAGAACCTCACCTGCCTCCGCCAGCTGCTGGACGCATCCGCACTCCAGAGCGAGATGCACGTCGTCCGAGAGGTCGAGAGCCATCCGGTCTTCAGACGTTGATGCCCATCGCCGACAGCGTCGCCTTCCCCTCCTCGCTCACCTTCTCGGGGCTCCACGGCGGCTGCCAGACGAGCTCTACGTCGACGTCCCTGACCTCGTCGACCTGGCCGGCGGTGAGCTCGACCTCGCGTACGATGGCGTCCGCGGTGGGGCAGCCCATCGATGTCAACGTCATCTCTATGTCGACGTTGCCCTCGTCGTCGATATCTATCTCGTAGATGAGTCCGAGGTCTACGATGTTGACGGGTATCTCGGGGTCGTGGACCTGCTCCAGCTCCTCCAGTATCTCGTCCTCCATCTCCTCGACGTCACCGATGTCCGCGTCTCCCCCCGTCGCCTCTTCCTCTACGCCCCCCTCCGCTTCTGTTGGGCTCTCGACCTCGTCCGTCATGGTTACGGGTTCGCCGCCGCCGACCAAAAGGGTTGTCACCCGAGGCTCCGTCCAACCCCGCTTTCGTAATCACGGGAGTTCGGCTTTATCGACCGACATAGATTTAGTCCGGGCTTCCAAACGGCGACCATGACTGAGTACTCGGGCGAGCACTACCTCCGCCTCGACGAGGTGTCCGTCGAGGAGGCGCGGTATCTGCTCGACTCGACGGATGGAATGAAGGAGTCTCCTTTCCGCGACTCGCTCTCCGACAGGTCGCTGGGCATGCTGTTCCAGAAGCGTTCGACGCGGACGCGGGTGTCGTTCGAGGTCGGTATGACCCAGCTCGGCGGTCACGCGGTCTTCCTCGGACAGGACGACATACAGCTGGGACGCGGCGAGACCGTGGGCGACACCGCACGGTCGCTGTCCCGTTACGTCGACTGTCTGATGGCGCGGGTCTACAGCTACGACGACGTCGAA
>CAZXNG010000232.1:0-2170 GCA_964642065.1 uncultured Halobacteriales archaeon | reverse complement strand
AGGTCGGGGTTGGGTTCGATGGTGAACCGGACGAGGTACGCGAACACGGTGGCGCTCACGATGGCGACGGTGACGCCCAGCCACTGGCTCTTGAGGCCCTCGCGGAACAGCTCGTCGTCGTTTATCACGGTGGCGACGGAGGCCGCTATCGCAGGTCCGATGAGCGGCGCTATCACCATGCTGCCGACGACGATGGCGGCGCTGTCCTCCAGCAAGCCGGCGGTGGCGACCACCGCACTGATGACCGTGAACAGCACGTAGTTCGGGGTGCTGCGCGACAGGTCCTCGGCCTTCGACTTCAGCTCCTCCCGTGATATCCGGTCGTCGGAGGTACCGTTCTCCTCTTCCTCGTCCTCGTCCTCCTCTTCCTCCTCCCAGACGACGGTCTCGAGCTCCGAGACTGCGACGTATCCCTCGCTCTCGACGTCGTGCTTCCGCAGCATATCGATGACGCCTTCGACCTCGTTCTCCTCCACCGGAAGCATCAACAGGTGGCTGTACTCGTCCCGACTGGTCTCCGAGGTGGTGACGAACTCGCGTTCCTCCTCCTCCAGCACCGCTACGATCTCCTCCAGCCTGCCTTCGGGGACCGCGGCTTCGACTAGTCGCACTACGGATAGTTAGTCGACCGCAGCATAAAACTCCCGCGTAGACCCTCCGGTCGGGGGCTACAGCCTGTAGATACGGCTCGACCGGAGGTCGTGGACGGCGTCCTGCAGCAGCTGCTCGCCCTCACTGCGAGCGTCCGTCGTCTGCCTGGCGTCGACGTCCAGGTCGACGGAGTCCGCGAGCCTTCCGGTGAGGTCGCGGGCGCCGAGGAGGTAGACCGCGTCGACACCGGTGGATTCCACCAGCTCCGACAGCGCGTCCGCGGAGTCGTCGAGGTGCTCCTGTATCTGTTCGTCTCGCAGCCGTTCGAACCGTTTCTGGCTGAACCCGCCCTTCGAGTGACCGGACTTCACCTTGGAGGTGACTGCAGCGTGCTCCCGTAGCTCGCCGTCTCGGTAGAGTCCGGCGGCGAACGCGTCGCTGCGGACGACGGCGGCGACGTAACTCCCTGGCAGCCGGAACAGGTCGCGGTCGACGGTGAACGCGGAGCCGTGTTCGACGTGGGTCTCACGGACGGGTCGAAGGGGGAGGAGGCAGACGTCGGTGACGTGGTGGTCGTCGACGTAGACCGCGAGACCGGTAGAGGAGTCGACGTCCGAGAGCGCAGCGTGCACCCGGTCGGGCAGGGCTTCCGGCAGCCCGTCTCCGGGGGAGACGTACGCCGTAGTCAGATGCTCGGCGGCTCCTTCGACGGAAGAGATAAGGTCGACGACGTCGGAGACCTCGGTCGGCTGGACGTCGGAGACGTCGACCGCGTCCGCCGCCGAACCTCCGGACTTCTCAGCGCGCTCCAGCCTGTCCCGCAGCTCCTCTACCTTGGTCTCGAGCCGGTTGCGCTCCTCGTACGCCTCCTGCTTGCCGCGCTCCGCCTCCCTCCGGCGGTCGTCGGTCTTCTCCAGCCGGCGTTCGAGGCTCTCCTTCACCTCCTCCAGCTCGCTGACGCGTTCCTTCAGCTCCTTCCTCCCGAGGAGACTGTCGAGCGAGACCATCTAATGTCTTCGAGGCGTCGCCGGCGATAAATCTGGTGGAAGCCCTCGGACGTACCTGTGTAGCCGACTGCGTCGACCTCACGCGCCTCAGCTCTCGAAAGGACTAAATGAGCACGTGGCGTAGCCTCAGACATGACCGCGTTAGGTCCGTTGTTCGTCGGTGGCCTCGGCCCGCTGGAGATAGGTATCATACTGCTCCTGCTGGTCATCCTGTTCGGCGCCGACAAGATACCGAAGCTCGCCCGCAGCGCAGGGGACGCGAAGAAGGAGTTCGAGAAGGCGAAGATGGAGGCGAACAAGGAAATCCAGGAGTACGAGAAGGAGCTCGATGAGGAAGAGGAGGCGGAAGCCGGTGCGGAGGAGGCCGCCGACGGCGGAGCCGACGTCGAGACCCGCGAGCCCGAGACCCCCGAGTAAGACGGCGAAGCCGACGAGCTAGAGCCGGCAGCGGACCTGTTTTCCGCGGGACTTAAGTCTCCGACAGCGTACAGTTCACCGAGGGCTTGTGGCCTAGTGGATATGGCGAGACCCTCCTAAGGTCTAGATCGTGGGTTCGAATCCCACCAAGCCCG
>CAZXNG010000231.1:0-2198 GCA_964642065.1 uncultured Halobacteriales archaeon | reverse complement strand
GCCGGGCGACCGCCTCGTCTTCGTCGACTGAGAAGGAGGCTGCGGTCGTCGCCGGCCGCGGATGGCCGTCGCCGGTCTCAGTGCTGGGGCTGGCTGCCTTCGGACGGTGCCTGCATCTCGTCTATCTTGCAGATGATGATGTTGTTGGTGTCGTCGCGTCCGTCGACGGTGCCCTCGATGACCAGCTTGCTTATCGGCGTCGGCCCTACCTCGATGTCGTCGCCCTCGTGGAACTCGTGGACGCTTCCCTGGACGTGTATCTCGGCGCGGCAAAGCGACGGATGGTGGACGCTCGTCAGCCCTATCTCGCTGACTATCGCGTCCTTGACGCGTTCGTCGTTCTTGTACAGGGGTACGCTGGCGGCGTCCTCCATCAGCTCGATGTCCAGCGACTCGTACGCCTCGGCGGTGGGCTTGTAGCCGCCCTTCGGACCCGGGATGCCTTCGACGAGTTGCAGAGCCTTCAGAGACTGCATCTGGTTCCGGATGGTGCCGGGGTTCCTGTCGATGCGCTCGGCTATCTCCTTGCCCTTCACTACGCTCTCCTTCTCCTTGAACAGGTCCACGAGAGCCGTGAGTATCTGCTTCTGGCTCGAGGAAAGTTCGATGTCGGCCATGATTGTATGAATTATAATATGTAATTCGTATTAATAGTTCTGACGTCCTCCCGTCGGAGGCAGCGGTTTGGCAATGTTTTTCACCTTTCCCGAGTTAAGTCGAGGCGAGCGCCGGTGTTCCGCGGAGCGAAGCGACGCGGAGTACGGCGCGAACGTGGAACGAGTGAGCGCCGGTGGTCTAGTGGTAGGACTAGGGCCTTCCAAGCCCTCAGCCCGGGTTCGAATCCCGGTCGGCGCACTGAGCGAGTTTTACGAGCGAGGGAGCAGACCGGTGGTTCGAACTACGCCAGTCGCAGCCCGCGCAACACAGCGAGCAGGAACGTCTGGCAGCGGTTCGAATCCCGATACGGCGCAAATTAGAAATTTGCGTGCATCGCGCTATCGCGCGATACGGCGCAAAGCTTCGCTGCCTGGCGCTGTCGCGCCAGAGGGCGTGGTCCCTCCGTCTGCCCGGTCACTCTACCGTGACGCTCTTCGCGAGGTTCCTCGGCTTGTCTATCGACCGGCCGAGCTCGTCGGCGACGTGGTAGGCGAAAAGCTGGAGGTAGACGTTCGCCAGAAGAGGCTCGAACTCGCCGTTCTCCGGCACCTCGAAGACGGCGTCGTACTCCCTCTCGGGTTCGGAGCTCGTGAGCGCCACCACCGGCGCACCCCGGGCCTCCACCTCCTCTACGTTGTTTACGGTCTTCTCCGGCAGGGTTCCCTCGGTCAGCAGCGCGAGCACCGGCGTCTGGTCGGTCACGAGCGCGAGGGGACCGTGTTTGAGTTCGCCGGCGGGGAACCCTTCGGCGTGGAGGTACGATATCTCCTTGAGCTTCAACGCCCCCTCGAGCGCCACCGGGTAGCCGAGCTTCCTGCCGACGAAGAAGAACGACTCGGAGTCGACGAGGTCTGAGGCGACCTCCGCTATCTCCTCCGAACGGTCGAGCACCTGCTGCACCGCGCCGGGTAGGTCGTGGAGGTCCGACAAGACCTCCGCCGCCGCTACCGACGACAGCTCACCACGTCGGCGGCCGAACTCGACCGCCAGCATCGCGAGCGTCGCAACCTGCGACGCGAACGTCTTGGTCGCAGCCACCCCTATCTCGGGTCCTGCGCGGATGAAGACGGTGTCGTCGGCCTCCCGGGTCACCGTGCTGCCGACGGTGTTGGTGACCGCGACCACGCGCGCACCCTGGGACTTCGCGCGCCTGACCGCCGCGAGAGTGTCGGCCGTCTCGCCGCTCTGCGTCACCGCGACCACGAGGTCGGAGGAGGGCTGGTACTCGCTCGCGAACTCGACGGACATCCGGAGGTCGGCGTGGTCTTCGAAAAGCCTGCGGGCGTACAGCCCCGCGTGATACGAGGTGCCGCATGCGACGACCTCTACGTGTTCGACGTCCCCGGGGACGTCGAGGTCGAGCTCTACCTCTCCGTCGTACTCGTCGAGCCTGCCGGAGATGCACTGACGTAGCGAACGAGGTTGTTCGTGTATTTCCTTCAGCATGAAGTGGGGGTACACGCATTTTTCCGCTTCCTCTGAGTCCCAGTCGATGGTCTCGACGTCCCTCTCGACACGTTGGCCGTCGTTGTACACTACGA
>CAZXNG010000230.1:0-2209 GCA_964642065.1 uncultured Halobacteriales archaeon | reverse complement strand
CGTCCTGTAGCTCCTGGTTGTCCTCCTCGAGCGACTCTATCTCGCGTTCGAGCTCGGTCCTCACGGTCTCGAGCTCTTCCTGCTTCGACTCGAGGTCGCTCTCCAGATCGTCGACCTCTGTCTCCAGCTCCGCGACGTCCTCCTCCCGCCGCTGGACCTCGCTCTCGAGGCTGCGTTTCTCGAGCTCGAGCTGCGATATCTCCTCCGCGAGGCGGTCGATGTCCTCGGAGTCGCTCTCCAGCTCCTGCACCCGTTGCTGGCTCTCCGCGAGCTCCTGCTCAGTCTCCTGTAGCTCCTGCTGGGTCTGCTGTAGCTCCTGCTGGACGTCCTCGACCGCCTGGTCTCTCTCGCTCACCTGTTCGTAGTAGAACACCGTCGCGCCCGCCGTCCCTATCATCGCGGCGGCGACGAGGGCGGCGAGGGTTAGGTCGATGGTGTCGCCGACGTGGCTCATCCCCTGCCTCCCTCGACGTCTGACTGGTTCACTGACGGCATTACTCCATCCACCTGTATATCGGTTTTGGCAGCTTCTCCGCCAGCCTGTATCCGTAGACCTCCTCAAGCCTGCGCACCGAGACCTCCACGAGGTACAGAACGAGCGCGAGCAGGAGGAACAGCCAGTCGAGGTCCTGCCGCGCGGTTCTGACGACGGGCTCTCGTTCCTCGACGTCGCTCGCTATCTCCGCGACGTCGTCGGCGCCGTAGAGCTCTCCGCCGGTGACGGAGACGACGCTCCGGAGCTCGGGGGAGAGCCCGAAGCCCGAGAGCTCCCGGGGGTAGTTGACGGCGTGCTCCGTGTCGCCTACCTCGCTGTATCCCGATTCCTCGGGGATGTAGCTCGCGACGTAGCTGTCGTCTCCGGTCTGCCGGAACTCCAGCTCTCCAGAGCTGGGACGGCTTTCGCCGCGGTAACGTACCCTCACGGCTTCGCCGAGGTAGGCGTCGGAGGCGGTGTAGACGTCGGACTGCTTCCTCAGGGGGTCGCCGGCCGCCCACGCGGCGGAACGCGTGAGGAGCGCGCGGTCGGGGGGCTGCAGCAGGCCGCCGAGGACGCCGTCGCCGCGGTGCCCCGTCAGCGACACCGCTCTGCCGGAGCCGTACCTCCACGCGGTTACTACGGGGCTGCCGTCTTCGGAGACCGCGAGGAGGGCGGCGGTGGAGCGTGGCGTCACCTGGTGGGTGGACGCTACGGAGCCCGAGGTCTCGACGCCCCGTGTGACGAAGTGGCTGCGGTCGAGCACGGTGACTCCGTCGAACTCCTCGCCGGCTTCGGGGTCGTCGAACAGGAGGCCGAGCCTGCCGGCGTCGCCGACGGGGAAGTAGGTTCCGCCCGACGCCTCCGCAACCTCTCTCATGAAGACGTGGTCGGCGTCGCCGACCCCGACTCCGACGACCCGGACGCCGTCCTCGCCCATCTCCCGCGCCTGCTCGATGGCACGTGACTCCAGGTGGGCGCGGACGTCTCCGTCGGATACGAGGACTACGCTGCCTCCTCCTTCGAGGACGTCGTCGGCGCCGCGGAGGCCGACGTATACGTCGGTACTGCCTCCGCTCGGCTGGATGCTCCGGACGGTGTCGAGCACCTCCTGTCGGGACTCCTCGAGCGACCGCATCTCCGTCAGTCGGTATACGCCCTGGTCGAACGCGAGCACGGCGACCGAGTGTTCGTCGCTCATGCTCTCGACCGCGCTGGCGGCGAGCCGTCGGTTGAGCTCGACCTCCCCCTCGACGCTTCCGGAGACGTCGACCAGGAGGACGACATCGGTGTCGTACTCGACGCCTCCCTCCCGGACGGGGAGCATGGAACCGAGGAGCGAGCCCTCGTAGCCGCCCTGTTCGTATGCGTTCGGTCCGCCGGCGACCACGACGCCGCCTCCTTCGAGCACGTGTCTCTGGAGGGCCGCGACGTCGCCGACATCTTCGGCGGCAAGGTTCTGGAGGACGACGCCGTGGTAGTCGTCGAGGTCTGAGGGCACCGTCTGCGACTGTTCGACCCGATAGAGGTCGTCGAGGAGCTGGAGGTAGGGGTAGCTCGACCCGGAGACGTAGAGCAGCCGCGGGGGTTCGACGACGCGGACCGACCTCCGGTGGACGTCGTTCGCCGAGAAGCCGTCGTCGACGTCGACTCGCGCCTCCACGCGGTGGTCGCCGACCCCGCTGAAGACGTGGGTGAACTCCTCGCTCTCTCCCCGAGGCACTTCGAGGGTGT
>CAZXNG010000229.1:0-2218 GCA_964642065.1 uncultured Halobacteriales archaeon | reverse complement strand
CGCTGCTCCGCAGTGATCTGTATCTCCCCTCGCTCGACGACCTCGGGGATTATCTCAAGGGGGTCCGTGGTGCCGAACACCTCCTCCAGGCTCTCCTCGGGCGGGCGGTCGCCGCTGGAGGCGTCCTCGAAGACGTCCTCGGCGGCGATGACGTCGGTGAGGTCTCCGTCGAACTCGCCGCGGCTTATCTCGAGCGCGGCGTCGGGGTCGACGAGCACCTCGAACCGCTGTCCGTGGCTTTCGAGCCGCGCCGTCACCGCTTCGTCGATGGATATCATGGCTCTACAGTATCTCGTCGAGGTCCTCCCGGGTGAGCTTCCTGTACCGCGCGTCGTCCTTCTCGACGACCGCGGCCTCGAAGTTCTCGTTGCCGACTTCGTCCTCCGAGGCTTCCTCGATGGCCTCGTACGCGAGCGCCGTGGCTTCGTCGAGGTCAAGTGTGTCCTCGTACCGTTCCTCGAAGACCTCCTGTATCTCGGTGCTGTTCTCGCCTATCGCGGTCGCCTGCCACTCGTAGAAGGAGCCGCTGGGGTCGGTCTCGAAAACCCGGGGTTCGCCTCGTTCGACGCCGCCTATGATGACGGCTACGCCGAACGGCCGGACTCCGCCGCTCTGGGTGTACTCCTGCATCTCGTCGCACAGCCTCCGGGTCACGGTCTCGACGCCGATGGGTTCCTCGTACGCCGTCCTGTTTATCTGGCTCTCCCGCCGGAGGATGTCTATCAGTTTGCGGGCGTCGGTGACGTGGCCCGCCGACGCGGCGCCGATGTGCTGGTCTATCTGGAACAGCTTCTCGACGTTCTCCGGCTCCATCAGGTCGGTGGCGACGCGTTTGTACGCCGCGAGGACGACTCCGTCTTCGGCGGCGACGCCGACGCTGGCTTTCCCGCGTTTGACGGCCTCGCGGGCGTACTCCACCTGGTAGAGGCGTCCGTCCGGAGAGAAGATCGTTATAGCGCGGTCGTAGGCCTGCTGTTGCTGGTCAGGGAGCATCGTCTGTTACCTTGAAGTCGTACGTCGTGCCACATAATACCCCCTGTTGGCCGCTTCGTCGGACGTCGACACGTACGCCTCGTCTCCACGCGGTGTCGCCCTCGATCTCCGTCTCCTCGGGCTCCTCCGGCGGAGGGTACCTCTCGCGTCCGGCGTCGAGGGTGCCGCTGACGCCGACGACGACGCAGCCGACGTCTACGTCTTCGACCGAGTCGACGCATGCGACGGCTGCCCGGGCTTCGTCTACCATGTCGTGACGGCACCTCGCCACCCCTAGTCCGTCGGAGTACTCGACGAGGTCTAGCTCGGTGCGCGAGGAGGTGGCGTCGCCGTAGAGGTTCTGCGCCTCGAACCAGAGCGCCCGACGGAGCCCGCGTTCACCTACCTCCTCGTCGCCGAAGCGCTCGACCTCGAAGAACAGGTACCTGTAGCTCGGCCGCAGGCTCTTCGGCAGCGTCTTCGTCACCGTACCACCTCTTGTGAGAGCGGGCATCCGACCATCACTCCAACACCTCGACGTCGGCGTCTCCGGTATCTCTCACGAGTGCGTGAGAGGTCTCTGCAGCCTCTTCGAAGTCTTCCTCGTAGACTCCGACGACTCCGGCGACGGCTCGTAGCTCACGTCTGCCGCGGACGTCGAGGTGGTCGTCCGGCGAGGCGGACACAACGAGGGAGGCGTTGTACTTGTCGGCGAGCCTGGTCAGTAGCTCTACGTTCTGGATGGCGGAGACCCGTCGGCCGCCGCTGTCCCGTAGCACCGGAGACAGGTCGAGCTCAAGGGCGACGTCGTTCTCCGCCGCCATCCTCACCGTCACGTGGTCGAACTCCTGCGGTGCGACGAGGGCGTCGACGTCGTCGGACTCCGCGGCGGCGCGTTCGACGTCCTCGTCGCCGCCCCTGACGCATACGACGTCGTAGTCGGACGAGAGGTTGCCGACGTAGCCGTGCATCTCCTGCACCGACGTCGTCCTGACCTCGACGCCGCGGACGACGTCGACGTCTAGCTCGTCCTCGCCCGCCACCTCGTACTCCGGCGGCGAGCCACCGGAGTACGGGTTCCGGAGGACGACGCCGTCGAAGCCCGCGCGCTCCGCGGTGACGGCGACGCGGCTCGCCGTCGAGCGCGACACCGGGTGGCAGCGGACGAGCTCGTACATCCTGATGGACGTAAGTGGAGGCGGTTGTTTATCTTTCCGGCGCTCTCGAGACCGGAACCAGAACCATC
>CAZXNG010000228.1:0-2240 GCA_964642065.1 uncultured Halobacteriales archaeon | reverse complement strand
CGTACTCGTCGGGGACGTCGAGCCACTCAGCGCACCGCTGCACCGCCTCCGTCAGGGAGGCACCGCCGTCGACCGCCGACGTCCGGACGACGTGGAGGGCGCGGTCACGGTCGCCGATACGCATGAACTCGTAGTCGCCGCCGAACGCCCTGTCGCGGCCCAGCCGGCGCTGGCTCTCCACCCGCATCACCTCGCGGCCGTCCGCCGTCAGAGACTCGTGCGTGTGGAAGCTGTCGTCCTCTCGACCCCACCAGGTGTCGCGGTCTATCTCGCCCGTGAGGGTATAGAGCACGGTGTCGACGTCGGGGCTGACGAGGTTTCCCGACACGACGACGTCGTCGCCGGTGTTGCAGACCACGTTGAACCCGTCGAGTACCTGGCGGGCTCCGTCGAGGAGCTTCGGGGTGCCGGTGCCACCGGAGAGGAAAGTTGGCATTATCCAGGTGTACCTTCCGCCGACCTCGTCTAAATATGTTCTGACCGAGACTCTAAGACACCCCCCACGTCTTTCGTAAAGGAGCATACAGACGGTAGGTGAGACTCACGCGCAGGAGCCGCCCGAGGATTTATCCGCTCACGGGAGTACAACCTCCGGTATGCACAGGAGGCCCCTCCTGTCGTCGTTCGCCCTGCTCGCCTCCGGATGCCTGTCCGGAAGGGGAGACGTCGACGGCCAGGGTGAACCGAGGAACCCCGAAGAGGCCGTCGAGGAGTACCGCGACCGCTGGTTCTCGGGGGAGTCCCTCGTCCGGCTGGAGGAGCACGGCTACACAGTCGCAGGCTACGTCTCCATAGAGGCAGCGGAGGCGGTGCTGTCGGAGGACCCCTCGGAGAGGTATCCGGTTCTGGAGACGGCGTGTTCGCCGACGGGGGACGGCGTCGACTACCTGGAGCTACCGCCTTACGACGGCGTTGGAGAGTCCGGCGACGACAGGCTGTACGCCGTACCCCGCAACGGGCATCCGCTGCTGCCCGAGGGAGCGGAACCCGAACCCGGGGAGGCCGTCGACAGCTACCGCGCGGCGGCGGTCGAAGAAGGCACCGAGGTCGACGCCCCGGGTTACGTCGCCGGCTACCACCTCGTCCCAGAGGACCAGGAGTTCACCCGTGGCGTCTACAGCTTCGGGGACTCCGGGGACTCGGACGGCGACTCCGGTGGGTCGAGGCTGACTCTGTCGGTCTGGCCCTCGGATCACCCAGGACCCGAAGCTGACCCGGAGATAGAGCAGGACCTCCCCGACATCGACCTCGGTTACATGGACTCCGGCGGCACTAGCTGGTACCACGAGGCCGACGCGTCGACGGAGGTGTACGTCGAACCCGAACGTGAGCGCGTGGAGCCACCGACCTCGCTGGAGTTCACTACCCACCTCCACACAGACAGGGTACTCTACGGCGGCCCTCGACTCCTGTTGTTCAAGCTGGTGGACGGGGATTGGAGACGCGCTACGTGGCGACTCGATCCGGACACTGCGAAGCTAGTCTACCCCGGCGTACCGGACTCGAACACCCTACATCTGTACGCGGGTGAAACCGACGAGGAAGGCCACGGGTACGTGAGCCTGCTCTCCAGCGGCGTCTACGCCTTCACACCTGACTACGGCCGCCTGCTGGAGTCACCGGAGCCCGACGCGGAGGACGCCGTCGACTGGGCCGACGTCGAGAGGAGGTTCTACGCCGCCGCCTTCGAGGTGGAGATGGACGACGTCGAACCCACGGTGCCGGACGACGCCGAAGTTACGCGGGAGGACGGAACGGTTACGGTGGAGACCCCTGACTCGGAGGCAGGGTTCAAGGTCACGAGAACGGAGGAAGCCGACGAGCTCCTGACGGCGGAGCTCCTGTACAACTACGAACACGGGCTGAGGTACGCGCTTCCGGCGTTCACCGAAGACACCCGGGAGGTCGTGGTAGAGACCGACGAGTCGACCGCGGCCACTGCCACCGCTCCCCTGACGGACAGAGAGGTCAGACGGGTGGACTACAGGGGAGAGGCTTACGAGGTGACGGAGCGGTAGCAGCCGGGTTCGACGGACCGACAGATCGAGGTAGCCGAGGCCTCGCTCAGCCGAAGCTCCCGAGCCCCTGCTGCCGCTGCCCGCTGACGACCTCGCTCCAGCTCCAGCCGAGTGCCTCCAGTATGCGTTCAAGGGGTTTCTGCACGGTCTTCTCCAGCATCTTCTCCCGGTCGACGCGGAAGCCCTCGGGCACCTGTTCCTCGACCTCGAAGCAGATGACGT
>CAZXNG010000227.1:0-2241 GCA_964642065.1 uncultured Halobacteriales archaeon | reverse complement strand
GGCGGCGCGCTCGAACTCCGCGAAGTCGAAGTACTTGTTGACGCACTCGCTGCGGACGTGGTCGTCCGCGGTCTCCAGCCCTATCGCCACGTCGAGGTCGCGGACGCGGTCGACGGCGTCGGAGACGACGTCGTGTTCGACGAAGTCCGGCAGGCTCTCGACGACGACGCGCCGACTGCTGAAGGTGTCGAGTATCTCCCGGCGCGCTTCCGGCGGCACCTCCCTACGGTCGAAGAACGTGCCGCTGGTGTACATCTTGACGTTCGGGCAGTCGACACCTTCGCTTCGTTCGTGTTCGAGCGCAGCTTCTAGCTGAGACAGCAGCGACTCCGTGGTGACTGCGCCTTCGTTGGACTCGCCGACGTAGCCGCACATAGTGCATCCGCCGGCGCGAGCCCACCGGCATCCGTCGGTGTTGAAGACGATGGTGAGGCTGTCGCCGACACCGTCGGGCGTGCGGTCGCGGTCTATCCAGACCCGTATGGGTTCGTCGGGGTCGGCGTCGCGGTCCTTCCGCGCCCGGATGCGACGCATGGCGTCGTTGACCGACTCGTTCGTCTCCAGGACTGACATACCCCTGTTTCGGGACGGTGGCGGAAATCAGTTACTTCTTGGTCACCTTCTCGACGGGTTCCGACCCTGCGTTCCCGCCGTCGCCGGTGGGCTCGTCCTCTCTTCCCTCCCAGATCCACTCTTCGCAGAACATCCGCCACCAGTAGTCCTCGAGCCCCATGTTGATGGGGTTGGTCTTGTCGTTCATGCAGGACCGTACGAACTCGGTGTTGACGTCGATGTACTTCCTGACGGCTCGTCGTTCGTCGCCGTACAGGTAGTATATCGCACGCGTCCGTCCTCGTGACTTCGAGGAGCCGGTGCCTGCACGGGTTATGTCTACGATGCCGACCCATCTCTTGTCCCTGAGGTTGGGGTTCCTCGGCAGCTCCTGCGAGGTCGCAGGCCCCTGGTTCCTCAGGTGCTGTATCACTCCGTTCTCGGCCGTCCTCGGGTTAGGATGCGGGCTTCTCTCTGTCATGGTTTACCCCCCAGCGTTCGGTCCGGATGCAGGTTGCCGTCAAGATAAAGGTTGTGGGGAGTTTTCCGGAATCAGGTCGTCAGACGTCGAAATGACGGAGTTTCGTCGGATGCGAACTATGAGATAATGGACTTGCAGCGCTCGACTATCTTCGAGGGGTTGACGGAGCCGTCCCAGTCGAACGAGACGTAGAGGCCTCGGTAGTCGCCGCGGACGAAGTGCAGACGGACCTTGTCCTCGAACTGGTATATCGAGCAGTCGAGGTCGTCGCCCTTGAACAGCGTCTCGAGATGCTGGTTCCCCAATCCCTTCAATACCATCTCGTGGTGTATCTCCTCGATGTCTTCCGAGTCGTAAGCGTCGACGACGTCCTCCCTTAGGTAAATGGGGTCGTAGCCTTCCTTGTCGTATCGACCGACGGCCCGCAGAGAGTCGCCGAGGGCCTCCCTCAGGTAGTCGAGGAGCTGCTCGTTCTCTTCTTGCATCCGAGTCCTTCGTAACTCCGAGTGGTTCGAGTTTAACGCTTGTGAAATAACTTCGACTACCGACGACATCCACGCCGAGGCCGCCCGAGACAAATTTATAAGAGGACGTAAACTCTACCTCAGGTAAGATGCTCAAGTGGGTCGTCGCGATAGGGGCTACGGTGGCGATAGTATGGGGACTGGTTCAGGTGATGAACGCGCTCGCCGGCGGCTCCTTCTGGGTGATACTGAAAGGGATCATCGGAGTGTCACTCGCCGGCCTGTCGTTCATCTACCTGTTCTGGCTTTTCAACGACATGAAGAAGAAGATGTAGCGCTGTCTAGCCCGAACGCTACACGCCGTAAGGAAATCTTCTTAACCCGCCGCCATCTACGCGAAGACGCGCCTCGGTAGCTACAGCCTGGTAGAGCGCGTCATTGGTAATGACGAGGTCCCGGGTTCAAATCCCGGCCGAGGCTTCGAGGTAAGGGTTGGACGGCTATCCCCTTTCCATGGAGACGTCCGTCAGACAGGCGGTCGTCAGTCTATGTACTGCTTCTCTATCTCGGTCTCCGCGCTCAACAGCGAGGATATCCGCCGGGTCACGACATCGAAGAACATGATGACCGGGTAGAGCAGCCATCCCGCGAGACGAAGCGGACGCGCCACGGTCAACGCCCAGGTCTCGGAGTTCCTCAGACCGTAAGCCTTCGGCACTATCTCCCCGAAGACGAGCACGACGA
>CAZXNG010000226.1:0-2252 GCA_964642065.1 uncultured Halobacteriales archaeon | reverse complement strand
TCCGTCTGACGTGCGTCTGACGACCGCACCACGTCTGACGTTGCACTTATGGTTCGCGTGGGAGTATACGGCGTAGAAGAACGATGTCTCGGGAGAACGAATCACGTCTCAGGGAGCTGGAGAAGACCGTCGACGCGTTGACGGACGAGCTAATCGACCTCAAGAAACGCGTCGCGGAGCTCGAGGACGAACCCGACGTCGAGATAGAGCGCGAGGAGATAGGCGTCGAGGAGGAAGAGAACGAGGAGGAAGGAGAGGTCGAGAAGACGGAGGACGACATATACGTCGCCTGAGATGCACATCAAGGAGCTGCGGCTCGACGGTTTCAAGTCGTTCGGCGAAGCCACGTCCGTCCCCTTCTACGAGGGCTTCACCACTATAAGCGGCCCCAACGGCAGCGGCAAGAGCAACCTCATCGACGGAGTGCTGTTCGCCCTCGGTCTCGCCCGGACGCGGGGCATGCGAGCCCGCAGGCTCCCCGACCTCCTGTACAACCCACCCGACGGCGACGCGGTCAAGGAGGCGAGCGTCGAGGTCGTGCTCGACAACGAGAGCCGCGCGGTCACCGAAGAGGAGATCCGGAAGGCCGCAGGCGAGGTGGTCGACCCCGACGAGATAGTCATCCGACGCCGCATCAAGGAGACCTCCAGCGACTACTACAGCTACTACTACGTCAACGACCGCAGCGTCAACCTATCCGACATAAAGGAGATGCTCGCGAACGCCGGCATCACACCCGAGGGCTACAACGTCGTCATGCAGGGCGACGTCAACGGCATCATCAACATGGGTCCGACGGAGCGCCGCGGCATCATCGAGGAGATAGCCGGCACCGCGGAGTTCGACGAGAAGAAGGAGCGGGCGCAGGACGAGCTCGAGACGGTGCAGGAGCGGATCGAGAAGTTAGAACCCGTACTAGAGGAGCTCGAAGAACGGCTCGGCCGCCTGGAGAGAGAACGCGACAAGGCGCTCGAGTACAAGGAGCTGAAGGACGAACGCGACCAGCAGGAGGGACATCTCGCGGCCGCGAAGCTCGTCGACGTCGAACGCGAGATACGTAAGCTGGAGCGACGCGTCGAGGACCAGGAGGAGAAGCACGAGGAGAAGAAAGAGGAGCTAGCGGGGCGGCAGCAGGAGGTCGAGACGCTACGCGACGAATTGGAGGAGATAAACCGGGAGATAAGCCGGAAGGGCGAGGACGACCTCGTCGAGCTGAAGGGCGAGCGCAAGGAGGTCGAGGCGGAGATAGAGTCGCTGGAGGGACGCATCGAGGAGGCGGAGCGCACCCTCGACGACTACCAGAAGGAACGTCGGCAGGCGTTCGTCAACGCCGACGGATGGCGGGAGGAGCTCGACGACAAGGAGGACGAGATACGTGAGGCGAAGGTATCGAAGAGCAGCGTCAAATCCGAGCTGTCGAGCAAACGCCAGGAGCTCCAGGACGTCGAGGAGGAGATAGACGAGGTCGAAGGCGAGTACAGCGACGTCCGTGAGGAGCTCGACACGCGGAAGCAGAGGATGGAGGAGCTGAAGGACGAGAAGAACGAGCTCCAGAGAGAGAAGGACCGCCTGCTCGACGACGCCCGCCGCCGGTCGACGGAGATAGACGAGCTCGAGGACGACGTCGACGAGCTGGAGACCGAGCTGGAGGAGGTCCGGCAGGAGACGAAGGAGCTAGAGGACGCGCTCGAGCGGAAGCAGGAGAACGTCGACGAGCTGGAGGAGGTGCGGGAGGACCTCCGCGAGGAACGGAACGAGGTGAAGAGCGAGCTCGACGAGCTGGAGGAGGAGCTCAAGGCGAAGAAGGAGGAGCTCGCGGAGGCGGAGGCCCGCACCGGCGGCGGCACCAGCTACGGCCGCGCCGTCAGCGAGGCGCTGAACTCCGGCATTGACGGCGTACACGGCACCGTCGCCGACCTCGGAAGCGTCGACGAAAGGTTCGCGACCGCGCTGGAGACCGCTGCGGGCGGCAGAATGGCGAACGTCGTCGTGGACGACGACGAGGTCGGACAGATGTGCATCAACCACCTGAAGCGCCGGAACGCCGGACGCGCGACCTTCCTGCCGATGTCGGAGATGTACACCAGGAACCTGCCGTCCGGCCCGCTGTCGCGGGAGGGCGTCGTCGACTACGCCTACAACATCGCCGACTTCGACGGCGAGTACGACGGCGTCTTCAGCTACGTATTCGGCGACACCCTCGTAGTCGAGGACCTCGACGTCGCCCGCGACATGATGGGCGACCACAGGCT
>CAZXNG010000225.1:0-2270 GCA_964642065.1 uncultured Halobacteriales archaeon | reverse complement strand
GCGCCGGCGTACAACGTCGGCGTCAACAACGGCGCCGCCGCCGGCCAGGAGGTGCCGCACGTCCACATGCACATAATCCCCCGTTTCGAGGGCGACGGCGGCAACCCAATCCACGCCGTGCAGCCGAACCCGCCGGATATAGGTGGGGAACGCCTCGACGAGATAGCCGCCGAGGTGCGGCGGCACGCAGACGCTCTGTAACGCCGTCCTGCGCCCACTCCGGCCGCCCACCCGTCACCGCGTCGGGATGCCGGCGGATGCCGTGTCAAAAGGCCTATTGACCTCCGTGGCGCAGGTTCAGGTATGAGCTACGAAAGCGACCTCGACCGCGCCCTCGAAGAGGTGCCGGACATCGAGGGCAGCCGCGACAGGTTCCAGGTTCCCGAACCCGAGGTCCAGATCGAGGGCAGCAGCACAATCCTCACGAACTTCCAGGAGCTGCTCGACACCCTCAACCGCGACGAGGACCACCTGATGAAGTACCTTCTGGACGAGATAGGGACCGCGGGACACGTCGACAAGAGCGGCCGCGCCCGCCTCAAGGGAGAGTTCGGTGAAGGCGACTTCAGCCGCGTGCTCGACGCCTACGTCGGCGAGTACGTGCTCTGCAGCGAGTGCGGACGCCCCGACACCCACCTCGAACGCGAGGACCGCACACTGATGCTCCGGTGCGACGCCTGCGGAGCCTTCCGCCCCGTAGAGAGCGGCGCCAAACGCTCGACGACGCAGACGAAGAAGGAGGTAGAGGAAGGCGAGACCTACGAGCTCAAGATAACCGCCATAGGCAACAAAGGCGACGGCATCGCCAAGAAAGGCGAGTTCACCATCTTCGTCCCCGGCGCACAGGAGGGCGACGTCGTACAGGCCCGCGTCCACGACATCAGCGGCAACCTCGCGTTCGCCGAACGCGTCGACTGACGCATCCGGCCGTCGACCACCTGACCTCGGAACCGGAACTCACGGTTTTTAGTCCACGCCCGTCAAGATACCCCCAAGAGGGACATGACAGAGCTATCGGACAACGAGGTACGTGTGCTGGAGGCGCTAGACGACGCCGAATCCGACGCCGCCTCCACCGACGAACTCGGCGACTCTACGGGGCTGGGACGTGGTCCCGCGGAGGGAGCCGCCGGCCTGCTCGAGGACCGCGGCCTCGTCGAGGTCAACGAGACGGAGGAGACGAGCTACGAGCTGACGGAGGAGGGCGAGTTCTACGCCGAACACGGGTTGCCGGAGCGCAGGCTCCACAGCTACCTCGAGGAACACGACGATGTGTCGATGGAGGAGCTACAGCAGGTCGACGGCTTCGAGGTCGGCATAGGCCACCTCCGCCGGAAGAGCTGGGCGGAGGTAGGTGAGACGGTGGAGCCGCTGGCGGCGCCGGAGGGAACCGACGAACGCGCGCTCGAGGCGCTCGCGGAGGATCGGGAGTTCGGCGAGTTCGGCGTGCTGAAGGACCTCGCGGACCGCGGGCTCGCGGAGGAGAGGACCGAACGCGACGTCCGCGTCAGGCTGACGGATGCAGGCCGCCAGACCGTCGAGGACCTCGACCTCGAAGAAGCCGGCGCTGGAGCAGGTGATGGCGTGGTCGGCGAGATAGACCACGACCTCCTCGCGTCCGGCGACTGGCGCGACCGCGAGTTCGCGGAGTACAACGTCGAAGCCGACGCGGAGGAGCGGTACGGCGGCCGCGAACACATCCTCCGGCAGCTCGCCAACCGCGTGAAGGAGGTCTTGGTGTCGATGGGGTTCAAGGAGATGGAGGGGCCGCACGTCGACAGCGAGTTCTACATCAACGACTGCCTGTTCATGCCGCAGGACCACCCCGCCCGCACCCACTGGGACAAGTTCCTGACGGAGGAGCCGACGCACGTCGACGAGCTGCCGGACGACCTCGTCGACGCCGTTGAGAAGGTCCACCTCGAAGGCGCGGACGACGGCGAAGGCTACCACAGCGACTGGGAGCGAGAGGTCGCCCGCAGGCTCAACCTCCGCGGCCACACGACGTCGCTGTCGATGCGTTACCTGGCGCGCGACCTCGAGCCGCCGCAGCGGTACTTCAGCGTCGACAAGGTCTACCGCAACGACACCCTCGACCCCACCCACCTGCTGGAGTTCTACCAGATAGAGGGCTGGGTGATGGCGGAGGACCTCTCGGTCCGCGACCTAATGGGGACGTTCGAGGAGTTCTACCGCCAGTTCGGGATCACCGACGTCGAGTTCAAGCCCCACTACAACCCGTACACGGAGCCGTCGTTCGAACTGTTCGG
>CAZXNG010000224.1:0-2278 GCA_964642065.1 uncultured Halobacteriales archaeon | reverse complement strand
ATGATGATGGCGTCCATCCGCACCGACCTCCCGTCGGTGTTCCTCTACGGCGGCTCTATCAAGCCCGGCACGTTCCAGGGCGAGGAGGTCACCATCCAGAACGTCTTCGAGTGCGTCGGCAGCGTCGCCACCGGAGACGCCACCGAGGAGGAGCTTGACGAGCTCGAACGCAGCGCCTGCCCCGGAGCCGGAAGCTGCGGCGGCATGTTCACCGCGAACACGATGTCGTCGATAAGCGAGGCCATAGGGTTCGCGCCGCTCGGCAGCGCGTCGCCACCCGCCGAGGAGCCCGGGCGGTACGAGGAAGCCCGACGCGCCGGCCGGCTCGCTGTCGACGCCGTCGAGGACCTTCTGCGGCCGTCGGACTTCCTGTCGAAGGAGTCGTTCGAGAACGCCATCGCGCTCCAGGTCGCCCTCGGAGGCTCCACCAACGCCGTCCTCCACCTATTGGCGATGGCGCGGGAGGCCGACGTCCCCCTCGACATCGACGAGTTCGACGAAGTCAGCCGGAGGACTCCGAAGATAGCGGACCTCCAGCCCGGCGGCGAACGCACGATGAACGACCTCCACCGAGCCGGCGGCGTCCCCGTCGTGCTGAACGAGCTGTACGAGAACGACCTATTGCACGGCGACGCCCTCACGGTGACGGGTCGCACCATCGGCGAGGAGCTGGAGGAGCTCGACCCGCCGTCCATCGAGGACGTCGACGCGGAGTTCCTGTACACCGTCGACGAGCCGAAGAACCCGCAGGGCGCTATCCGGATCCTCCGCGGCAACCTCGCGCCCGGCGGCGCGGTGCTCAAGGTCACCGACAGCGACGACCTCCACCACGAGGGGCCGGCGCAGGTGTTCGAAGACGAGGAGAACGCCATGGAGTACGTCCAGAGCGGCGAGGTCGACTCGGGCGACGTCCTCGTCATCCGGAACGAAGGCCCCCGCGGCGGCCCGGGGATGCGGGAGATGCTCGGCGTCACCTCCGCCGTCGCCGGTCAGGGCCACAGCGAGGACGTCGCGCTCATCACCGACGGCAGGTTCTCGGGCGCCACCCGCGGCCTCTCTATCGGACACGTCGCGCCGGAGGCCGCCGCCGGCGGACCCATAGCGGTTCTGGAAGGCGGCGACGAGGTCACCGTCGACATCGAGGAACGCGAGCTATCCGTCGACCTCTCTGAGGACGAGCTAGAGGAACGGCTCGACAGCTGGACGCCGCCGGAGCCGCCGTACGAGGGCGGCGTCATGGCGAAGTACGGCAAGCTCTTCAGCAGCGCCGAGCACGGAGCGGTTACTAACCCTGGCCTCGAACGAGAGTAGCAATCGACACCCCCACAATTGGCTTTTTAGCCCACTACCGCCGTCTATACATGGCTGAGCCGTAACCTCTATACTCTCTCCCGAGCATTTTGTCGGCATGACGTGGTACGCGGTCGACGCCCTGGGGGATGCGTTCGACGAGACCAAGGAGTTCCTGTGGCCGTTCGACGTGAGGCAGTGGCTGAAGCTCGCGGTCGTCGTCTTCTTCGCCGGAGGCGGTGGCAGCGGCCTCGGCAGCATGATGAACAACGCGGGAAGCTGGAACCAGCCCGGCGCGGGACCGGGCATGGGCGATGGCTCCGGCGAGGGATACGCGGATCTCGAACAGGCGGTGTCGGAGGCGCTCTCTGACCCCGAGACCGTGCGGCTCATCGCCGCCGTCGCCGTCGCCGTCCTGATAGTGCTCCTGCTGTTCCAGTACCTCTCCGCGGTGTTCTCGTTCGTCTTCTACCGGGTCGTCGACGACGAGGACGTCCGCATCCGCGCGCCGTTCCGCGAGTACGCCGTCGACGGAGCGAAGTACATGCTGTTCCAGTTGTTGGTGCTCGCCGTCGTCCTAGGAGGCTTCGCCGCCGTCGTAGCGGCGTTCTTCACCGACCCCGGCCTCGGGTTCGGCTTGCTGCTCGCGGTGATACTGCTCTGGCTGTTGGTCAGCGTCGTCGCGCTGCTCGTCCACACGCTCGCGCTGCCGACGATGGTCCGGGAGGACGCTGGATTCGTCGAAGCCCTCCGCGTCACCGGCGGACGCGTCCGAGCCGAGTGGAAGCAGGCGCTGGTGTTCCTGCTCGCACACCTCGTCGTCTCCATCGCCGCCGGCGTCGTAGTCGCCGTCGGCCTCGTGCTCTCCATCATAGCGCTCGCCATCCCCCTCGTCATCCTCGGCGTCCTCCTGAGCCTCGTCAGCGAGACCCTCGTCTTGATACCGATATTGCTGGGCGTCGTCGGCCTCTTAGTCGCCTGGTTCCTG
>CAZXNG010000223.1:0-2302 GCA_964642065.1 uncultured Halobacteriales archaeon | reverse complement strand
AGGGGGTGCCTCCGGCGCGGGAGCAGCAGATACGGGACTGGCTGGACACCGTGCTCGAAGGCGTCAACGTCGCGGCCTGGCACGGCGACGAGGCCGCGGGACACGCGACCCTGATACACGACGAACGCGCGGACGCTCACGAGCTCGCGATATTCGTGCTCCAGAGCTACCAGGGCGCGGGCGTCGGCAGCGAGCTGATCCGGGCAGCTTTCGCAGAAGGCTACAGCCGAGGAGTCCGCGAGGTCTGGCTGACGGTCGAACGGTGGAACAGGCCAGCTATAGCGCTGTACAGGAAGACCGGGCTGCAGGAGGTCGGAGGCAGCGGCCTCGAGATAGAGATGGCGGCCGAGCTCGTCGAATGAAGGAGCAAAGGACGTCTCTCGGCCGGCTTCCGTTCAGCCGCCTACCGTGAACTCGTTCCCGCACTCCGTGCACTCCAGCGAGAAAGCCGTGCCTTCGAGGTCGACGGAGTGTCCGGTCTCCTCCTCGCACTCCCTGCAGTACACCAGGCTCTCGAGCTCGCTCCAGTCGTGCATCGACCCCGGCGCTCCGAGAGCCCATCCGACGACCGCTCCCTCGCCTTCGTCGGGGTCGTTGACCCCCTGCTGGTACTCGCCGGGCGCGAACCGGATGAGCTCGCCGGCTTCGACGACGTGTTCGTCGTCCGGCGTCTCGAACACCGCCGTGCCCTCCATCACGTAGAACACCTCCTCCTGGTCGTGGTGGGTGTGTAAGCCGCCGCTGAACGACTCCCCGGGCTCCAGCTCGAAGTAGTTCATCGCGAAGTCCGTGGTGCCGAGCGCACGCGACACCGGCTTCCGTATCTCGTGTACCCCGAGAGGATTGGGTTCGACCTCCACGTCCTTGATAGATACCTTCTCCATACGAACACGGTCTGATGCCGCGGTCTTAACGGTGACGCCGGCGTTCACCGGCCCTCCACTGTATACGATACAGGATTCTCGGCTCCAAGTTACCTCATACGTACCTGTCGAGGAACTTCACCATCTTAGTGTACGCCTCGATGCGGTTCTCGAGCTTGCTGAAGCCGTGGCCTTCGTCGTCGAACACGAGCTTCTCCACCGGCACGTCGTTCGCCTCGACCTCCTCGGCTATCTGCTCCGCCTCGTCGACGGGCACCCGGGGGTCGTTGGCTCCGTGCATCACGAGCAGCGGCGCGCGTATCTCGTCGGCCCTGTTGACGGGGCTGATGGATTCGAGGAAGTCGCGATCGTCCTCCAGCGAACCGTACTCCGCCTCCCGTAGCTCGCGGCGCCACTCGCCAGTGTTCTCGAGGAAGGTGACGAAGTTCGCGATTCCGACTACGTCGACTCCCGCCGCCCACCGCTCCGGGGACTCGATGAGGGCGGCGAGCACCATGAAGCCGCCATAGCTGCCGCCGTACGCCGCCGCTCGGCCTGAGTCGATCTCGTCCCTGCCTTCAAGGTAGTCTAATGCGGCGTCGAGGTCCTTGACGGAGTCCATCCGCTTCCGCACGTCGTCCATCCGAGCGTACTCCTTTCCGTACCCCGTGCTTCCGCGGACGTTCGGTTCGAACAAAGCGTACCCCTCCTTCAGCAGGTACTGGCGGAGGCCGCTGAACGACGGGCGTCGCTGGCTCTCGGGACCTCCGTGGACGTCGACGACGACGGGGTACGGCGGCTCGACGTCGGCGTGTTCGGGCAGGGAGAGCAGCGCCGGCACCTCGACACCGTCGAACGACGGGTACCGGACGACCTCGGGTGAGACGAAAGACCCGGGGTCGACGCCCGCGGTGGGCGCACTCGTCCACCGGGTGACTTCGCCAGCCTCCGGATACCGGAGCGCGTGGACGTCGGCGTTGTCGCTGCGTGCGGTCACGGTGAACGCCAGCCGGCCGTCGTCGCTCCACGATGTTCCGCCGACGACGCAGTCTCCGACGTCCGCTTCGCCGAGAGGTTCGAACCCGTCTTCTACGTCGGCGAGCCTTAGATTCGTGTAGCCATCGACATTCCTGCCGTACGCGGCGCGGCCGTCCTCCACGTTCACGCCTTCGACGTTCCAGTCGCCGCCGTCGTCTAGGACCTCAACTTCGAGGCCGTCGGGACTGTCGTGGGTATCGCGCGTCTCCCTGGGGTCGATTCGGGCGAGGTAAGTGGTGTCGGCGTCGAGGTCGGTGACCAGGTAGACGCCGTCGTCCTCCCAGTTCGTGCTACCCCATCGGGCTTCTACGTCTGGCGTCAGTCGCTGCCTCCGTCCGGAGTCCATGTCGAGGACGTGTAGGTCCTGGTCGAAGTTCGAGTGGCTCTCCCTCAGCAACAGC
>CAZXNG010000222.1:0-2304 GCA_964642065.1 uncultured Halobacteriales archaeon | reverse complement strand
ACCGCTATCTTCAGCGCGTTCGCGAGCACGTTGACCCAGGCCGCGCGGTCGAAGGCGTCGCGTCCCTCGTCTTCTCCCGTCAAGGTTGTATCCTTGGAGGTGGTGGCGGCTTATGGGGTTAACGACCGTCTACCTCCGACGCGGTGATCTCCAGACGTACTGCGCGGCGACACGACGACCGTCCTGCCGGTTCCAGCACCGCTACAGCTCCGCGACGTGCACCGTCTCGTGGAGGCTCCCGCTGGACTCCAGGGTGCTCTCCTTCAGCTTCACCTGCCGGACCGTGAACTCCCCGAGGTCGAGGTCCTGGTGGCGTTCGACGAACTGCCGGACCTCGCTCTTGCCGCGGCCGCTCTGCATCCGGCCGACGGTGAGATGCGGCTGGAACGGGTGTTCGCGACCGTCGGCGAGCCCGCGTCCCACGGTCTTGTCCTCCAGCCGGTCGGCGACGTCGTGCAGCCTCCCCGTCGGGTCGTCGACGCCTATCCAGACGACCTTGACGTAGTCCATAGAAGGGAAGACCCCAGCGCCCTCCAGCCGTAGCGGGAAGGGTTCGACGTCCTCGACCGCGGCGTCGACGGCGTCCTTGACCTCGTCGACCTCGTACTCCTCGACGTCGCCGACGAACTTCACGGTGGCGTGCGCCTGCTCTGGCTTCGTGTAGCTGATGTCGGCGTTGGTCTGCCGCAGCGTCGACTGGACGTCACGGATACGGGGTTCGAACTCCGGCGGCGGGTCGACGGACGCGAACAGACGGGGCATGACCGTCCTTGCATCACCCGTGCCAAAACCCTCACGGTCGTTCGGGAAGTCCTCGTGCGTTCCGACCGAGTTAAATAACGCAGACCTTCTAAATCCGGTTAATGAGTAGATACGTCATCGTGGGCGACGGCATCGCCGGCGCGACGGCGGCGGAGACGGTCTGCGAGGAGGACGAGGACGCGGACGTCACCGTGGTCACGGAGGAGCGGGAACCCCTGTACAACCGGATCAACATCAAGGAGTTCGCGAAGGGGAAGATGCCGGAGGACTTCATCCGGATGCACGAGCGCGGCTGGTACGAGGACCGCGACATCGACCTCCGGCTGAACACTGAAGTCTGGAAGATCGAGGACGACGACGGCGTCCTCGTGCTCCACGACGGCGAGGAGATACCCTACGACAAGATACTGCTGGCGACGGGTGGCACCCCCCGCGACCTGCCGGTGCCGCACTCGAACGCCGACGGCGTCCACAACTTCTGGACCTTCGTCGACAGCCGTCGCATCCGGCGCGACCTCGAGGACGCCGACGACGCCGTCATCGTCGGCGCCGGCCTGCTCGGCATCGACTTCGCGTACGCGCTCGCGGAGAACGACGTCTACGGCAGGTATCTGATGCGCGGCGACCGATGGTGGCGGTACGGCCTCGACGAGGAGGGTGCGGAGATAATCCACGACGAGCTCCGGAGCGTCGACGTCGAACCCGTCTTCGGCGAGGGCGTCGAGCGGTTCGAGATAGACCGGCTCGGGCGCGTCGAAGGCGTCGTCGGCTCGACAGGGGAGCGATACCCATGCGACGCCGCCGGAGTCTGCATCGGACTCGACCTGAACACGGGGCTGACGGAGGGTACGGACGCCGAGGCGGACGAGGGCATCCTCGTCGACGAGTACATGCGGACCGACGACCCCGACGTCTACGCCGCCGGCGACGTCACGGAGTTCCACGACGTCATCCTCGGCGAACGGAACATCAACGGCTCGTGGGACAGCGCGATGGGTCAGGGAGAGGTGGCGGGCAGGAACATGGTGGCTAGCGAACGGGGTGAGGAGCTAGAGGAGTTCTCCATAGTGCCGAAGTACTCGGTCTCGCACTTCTCGATGCCGTTCATCTCTCTCGGGAGTCCGACGAAGGGCGAGGAGTTCGCCTCCCGCCGGTACGGCGACACCGACTACCGTAGGCTGGCGTTCAAGGACGGCCGACTGGTGGGTGCGGTGCTGATAGGCAACGTACGCGTCGTCGGTCAGTTGACGAAGATAATCGAGAGCAAGGAGAAGGTCGAGAGCAGGCAGAATCAGCTCCTGGAGGAGCAGATCGACCTGGAGTCCGTCACGGCGTGAGAGCGGCGTATACGTAACATCAGTACTTCTATATATAGATATGGAGTTAATATATATTAAAAGGGTCATGTTTATATGGTACTTCGTGTAACACCCAGGTGATGTCAGGAGAGAGAACTCGAAGAAGCTTCCTGAGAACCACGGGTGCTACAGGCGCCACCGCAGCCGCAGGCCTCACGGGGTGCCTCCACACCAGACAGGGGAA
>CAZXNG010000221.1:0-2306 GCA_964642065.1 uncultured Halobacteriales archaeon | reverse complement strand
CGCGGCGGCTGGCGACGTAGAAGCCGTCCTCGGTCCTCCGGAGCCGCAGAAGGGCGCGGGTGCGTCCCTCCGTCGTCAGCAGCAGGCTCCGGCGAGTCTCACCGACGTCGAGGTCCTGTACCGGCGTCGAAAGCAGCCGCTCCAGGTACTCCGCCGCGTCGTCCCCCGACACGCGGAAGACGTCCTCGTGGGACCTGCGCGCCGCCACGTCGTCGACCGCCGCCTCGTAGCCCTCCATCCGGCATGCCTCCACGTCTTCCAACCTCAGGTAGAGATGCAGGTGGTGGTGTCGCCGACTCCGGCGATGCCGTGTATCTTGCCGGCGACTATCTTCAGCAGCTCGTCGACCTCCTCGACCGCGAGCTTTGCGATGACGTCGTAGTCGCCGGTGACGGCGGTTACCTCGTTCACCTCTTCGAAGCTCTCCATCTCGTCGACTATCGACTGTATCGACCCGGTCTCGCAGGTCATCAGCACGTACGCTTCTACCATGGCTCTATCTCTGTGCGCCGTGGATATGGTTCTTGTCACTCGGGCGACGGTGCATCGGCTGCGCGCGGAGCGCTGGAACGGCCGAGACCGCTACCCCCGGTATCCCTCGAACTCCCCCGCTACCTCCCGCCAAGTCTCGTAGGCGTCGTCTCCGTACGCTATCAGGCGGACGTCCTCCAGCGACTCCGGCTCGAAGCCGTCGACCTCCTCGCAGATTATCCGGCCGCCCTTTCGGGTGTCGAAGCCGGCGACTCCGCAGCCGAGCGCCGGCATCACCAGCGAGCCTGCGCCGAGTTCGTCGGCCGTCTCGAGGGAGTTCCGGGCTGCGTCGCGGATGCTGTCTTCGGTCGCCTTGCCGTCTCCATAGTGCGGCATCGCGGCGGCGTGCACCACCCATTCGGCGTCGAGGCTGTAGGCGTCGGTGACGGCGACCTCGCCGAGGTCGACGGGTCCCTTCGAGACGGCTTCCTCGTCTATCTCCCTCCCTGCACCCCGTCTTAGCGCGCCTGCGACGCCGCTCCCCATCTTCAGCGAGGTTCCTGCGGCGTTGA
Organism: uncultured Halobacteriales archaeon; assembly: GCA_964642065.1. Classification (GTDB taxonomy): domain Archaea; phylum Halobacteriota; class Halobacteria; order Halobacteriales; family Halorutilaceae; genus JAQZDA01. The sequence goes on along the minus strand of CAZXNG010000221.1, from coordinate 1,263 downwards.
CGAGGACGTCGGCCTCCTGTTCCGCGATGTCGCCCCTTACGACGGTGAACTCCATGGTATACCATGTCGTTCGACGGTGAAATACCTTGACCCGGAGCCGTAAGCCTGGCTTTCGACAGTGGTCTACGTACGTCAGCGGAGCGGTCATCTCCACCCCATTACTGGAAAAGTATTATCTACCTGGCCGAGAAGGTATATGCGAAGGAACAACGTACGGTAGATTTCCAGGTCCGGGACAACTCAAGAATGGCACGCGACTTCAGGCTCCCCGACGTCGGTGAGGGGATACGAGAGGCCGAGGTCATCAGGTGGATGGTCGACGAGGGCGACCACGTCGAGGAGGACGAAGGCGTCCTCGAGGTGGAGACCGACAAGGCCATCATAGAGATACCGTCTCCGGTGACCGGTGAGCTGACGGAGAGGCTGTACGAGGTGGGAGCCACCGTCTCGGTCGGCGACGTGGTCGCCAGGTTCGAGACCGACTCCATACAGACTCCGGAGACCGACGGCAGCTCCGTCGCCGCCGGCGCAAGGGAAGCCGAGGCCGAAACGCCGCGAGGGGGTGTCGCGGGAGGCAGGGTGTTCGCCGCACCGTCGACGCGGAGGCTCGCACGCGAGAGAGGTGTCGATATAGAGGAGGTCGAGGGCACCGGTTCGGCAGGCCGGGTGACGCGAGCCGACGTAGAACGCGCCGCCGAGGAGCAGGACGACGAGGACCTGCCCCCCGAGGTCGCGCGGCGGAAGGCGCGGAAGGAGTTCGAGCGCCGGAAGTGGATGGACGACGGGGAGGACGAGAGCGACGAAGCCACGGAGAATGCGGACGACGAAACCGGTTCGAGCTACGAGACCGCGTTCCAGAACGACCGGAGCGATGAGCAGGAGGAGGACGGTGGAGGCATAATCATAGGCGAGGACCCTGGAGACGGCGCGGAAGGAGAGAGCGATACCCCGGAAGCAACGGACGAAGCCGATACGAGGGACGGCGGTGGAAGAGACGGCGACGGAGACGGGGGAGAAGACGTGGACGGTTCGGTTGACTCGGACGAGGAGGAGGAGGCGGGTTCCGGTGACGACGGCCTGGCTCCGGAGTTCACCGAGAGCGTCGAGTACGTCGACGCCGACGACGGTCTCGCGCCAGAGTTCACGGAAGAGGTCGCCGAACCCGAGGAAGACGACGGCCTCACTCCGGAGTTCACCGAGAAGGTCGCGGACGCCGAAGAAGACGAGGACGACGGCCTCACCCCCGAGTTCGAGAGGGACTCC
>CAZXNG010000220.1:0-2315 GCA_964642065.1 uncultured Halobacteriales archaeon | reverse complement strand
GAAGAGGCCGAGCACCACCCTGCGCGTGTCCATGGAACAAAGATTCGTCGGAGGCGCGTAAAACTTTACGGAGGTCGGGCTATGGAGCGAGCGCCTCCTCCAGCCGCTCCAGCACCGCGCCGACCGCGACGTCGGGGTTCGACTCCCTCAACGTGGAGACAGCGTCGGGGTCGAACGACAGCCCGAGCGCGGCGTACACCTCGTCAAGCGCGTCCACCGTCGCCTGGAGGTCGTCGACGAGCACGACGCCGCTTACGAGCGCGGCGCCGTCGACGACGCGTTGCGCCACGCCGACGACCTTGCCGTCGGAGGTCGACAGCGAGTGGTCGCCCGGGCAGAACGACGAGTCGGGTTCGTGGCAGTCGACGTCGACGTCCAGCTCCGCCAGCACGTCCTCGACGGCGTCGGAGATCCGGCAGTACCTGTCGCGTACGCCTTCCCGCGCCTCCGCGGGTTCGGCGACCGCGAACGCCGCCGTCGAACCCGTGTGCACGACGGCGCGGCCGCCCGCAGTGCGCTCCGTAGCCGCGAGGCCGCGGCTCTCAGCCGCCTCGACCGCGACCTCGTAGCCCTCCTCCCGCAGGTCGCGTCGTCCGAAAGCCACCTGCGGCAGGGGGTTCCAGACCCGGACATGTGGCACGCCGTCCTCCGCGGTGAGTTCGAGCAACCTCTCGACCTCGACGTGTTCGTCGTCGGCGACCTCCACGTGCGCGCGTGAATGTACGTCTCCAGCGTGAGGTGCCTCGGCGTCGTCCACCGGTGGTTCGTCGTCCACGCTACACCAGCTCTATCTCGTCGAGCGACGCGACCTCGCCGAACAGGAACTCCGCGTGCCGGAGCGCGTAGTCGCGGTGGCCTTCGTCGATGTAGCCGACTGCGTCATCTACGAGCACCGGTCGGAAGTCCCTGAGGCCCGCGCTGCCGGCGGTGTGGAGCACGCAGACGTTCGCGAGGGTTCCGCAGAACACGAGGTCGTCGACGCCGTGGGCTTCGAGCCAGGCCTCGAACCCGGTGCCCTGGAAGGCGTCGTAGGTGTGCTTGACGACCTCGTGGTCGTCCTCGCCGACTTCGACGTCTTCGTGGACCTCCGCGCCCCACGTGCCTTCGACAACGTGTTCGCCCCACCGGTCGAACTCGTCGTAGTAGTGGCTGCCGTCGAACTGCTCCGGCGGGTGGACGTCGCGGGTGTAGACCACCTCGGCGTCGGCGTCGCGAGCCTCCGCGACGACGTCGTTGACCCGCGGTATCGCGTCCTCGCTTGCTTCGCTGTACAGCGCTCCGTCGGGGTGGCAGAAGTCGTTCTGCATGTCCACCACCACGACGGCGGTGGAGTCGCTCTGTAGCTCGGTCATGTCCAGAGATAGCCGCTACAGCAGGTAAACTTTTACGTGACCACCGACAGGCTCCGGTTCCGGATTTGTTGCTGTGTGTTCCTCTGCCTGGTGCTGTTTCGGACGCTACCCCTGGTGAGCTGTCGTATCGGAGCGGTCGGATGTCGTTCTTCGACGGTATAATACGTCAAGCATACGAGTGTGGTGTATGTCTCACGACCACGAGTACTCGACGGTTCTCGTGCCCGTGGACGTCTCCGAAGATGGAGCGTTTCCCGTTAAGGTTCTGGAGCTGCTGGGGTCGGTGGATGTGGTGCTTCTCGGATACTACCCGGTACCCAGTCAGGCCGCGCCCGCACAGATAAAATACCAGTACGAGTCCGAGGCAGCGAAACGACTGGAAGAGGTCGCGGCTGAGATAGACACAGGCCCCGGTAACCTCTCAAAGGTGCTGGTCTTCACGCACGACCGACAGGAGACGGTGGATCGGGTAGCCGGCGAACACGGCTGTGACGCGGTCCTTACGTTCGAGGAGGTCGACGCAGTCGAGAGAATCCTCGTACCTATCCGTGGTAGAAAGAACCTCGACAGGATACTCGGGATAGTGGGGAGCCTGCTCGGTGCGAGCGAGGCGTCCGTCACCCTGTTCCACTCCGTCGCGGAGGACTGTGGACGCCAGGATGGGGAGTCGCTGCTCGACGAAGCCGCTGAACGTCTGGAGGACGCCGGAGTCGAACCGGAACGTATCAGCCATCGGATCTCTGAGGGAGGGGACGTCATCACGGAGATAGCAGAGGCGGGAGAGGGGTTCGACGTCCTCGTGCTCGGGGAGACGGAGCCCTCCCTGCGGGAACGTATACTGGGCGCCGTCCCGACAGAGGTAATCGGCGAGACCTCCCGGCCGGTCTTCGTGGTTCGGAAGAGGGAGAACGACGAGTGAGCAGATGAGCGGCGAGACGGGACAGCTAGAGAGGAGCCTCGGTT
>CAZXNG010000219.1:0-2325 GCA_964642065.1 uncultured Halobacteriales archaeon | reverse complement strand
TCGGGGAAGCTGTGGACCGTGAGGATGCCGAGGATGAGCACGAGCTTCTTGAAGTCCGCCTCCTGGTAGTCCCGTGGGTCGATGTCGGAGTTGACGATGAACTCGTGTGAGACGACGACGAGTGCTACGCCTACGGCGGCGCCGACCGCTATCTCCGCCGGCGTACCCTCCGCTAGCCCCTCGTCGACGAGACCGAACAGGGAGGCGGCGACCATGATGCCGGACGCCAAGCCCCAGAGGAAGACGTTACCTCGGTCGCTCACCTCGTCGTAGAAGAAGAACGGCAGCGCGCCGAGACCCGTCGCCAACGCCGTCACGAACCCGGCGACGAAGACCAGGGTCAGGTCGGCGAGCAGAGCCATATCGCTGTTAAGGCGTAAGGTCAGATATTAACAGGGGGTTCCACCCGAAACGATATTGCAGCGCGGTCTCAACGTTCCCTCATGACAGAGTACCAGGTATCCCGGACCGTCGACTCGAAGGGCGAGAGCTGCCCGATGCCGATAGTCGAGGCCCGCGAGGCCGTCGAAGAAGCCGAGGTCGGCGACGTCCTCGAGGTGCTGTCGACCGACAGGGGCAGCCAGAGCGACTTCCAGGGATGGAGCGACGGAAGCGACGACGTCGAACTGCTCGATAGCGGGGAGATAGAGGAGGACGGCGAGACCGTCTACCGGTTCTACGTGAAGAAGGTATGAGCGAGGAAGCCGAGCCATCGACGGGGGACGCGGACGCCGGAGCCGACGCAGCGTCCGCCGAAGACGCCGCGACCGGCGAAACCGTCTCCTCATCCTCGGAGTCTCCGGCCGACGACCTGGAGGCCGAGGTCGAGCGACTGCGGAGCCGCGTCGACGAGCTCGAATCCGACCTCGCGGCGCTCGACGAAGATGTCAACAGCAGGAAGATGGCGATGATAGCGACGAAGGGCACCCTCGACATGGCTTATCCGCCGCTCATCCTCGCGTCGACGGCGGCGGCGTTCGGCTGGGAGGTCAAGGTCTTCCACACGTTCTGGGGTCTCGACATCCTCCACGAGGAGAGGTCGAAGAAGCTCAAACTGTCGAGCGCCGGCAACCCCAACATGCCCGTCCCCAACCTACTCGCGGTGCTGCCGGGCATGGACGAGGTCACGACGCGGATGATGAGGAAGCGGATACGCGACAACGACACCGCGTCGGTGGAGGAGCTCGTCGAGAAGTGCCTGGAGACCGGCGTCGAGCTGCAGGCGTGTCAGATGACGCAGGACCTGATGGACTACGACGAAGACGACTTCTACGACGGAGTCGTCACCGGAGTCGGAGCGGCGACGGCTTTCAACTACATGGCGGACGCCGAGATACAGCTGCTGGTGTGAGGTGAAAGATGACGGGAGAACAGGAGGTACGTGACCTGCCGTGCGACGCGAAGCTCGTCTACGTCGTGCTGGAGAAACGAGGGCCCTTCACCTTCAGCGAGCTGATGCACGAGACCTACCTGTCGGAGGACGAGACGATGTACGCCGTCGCCGTGCTGGAGGAGGAGGGCATGGTCGAGAGCCACGAGGCACCCGAAGGCGAGCTCTACGGAGTCGAAGGCCAGCAGCTGTGACGAACCGGCCCGAAGGCCGTTCGCCGACGCGTCCCCCGGCGACGCAGCCCACCGCGAGGTCGATACGACGGCGTTTTAGTGACCGCCACGCGTCTACCGTCCATGAGCGACAAGATAGACTGGGCCAGGGAGTACATGCCCATCCTCGAAGCCGTCCGCGACCGATGGGAGGACGAACAGCCGCTCGACGGGGTCACCGTCGGCATGGCGATGCACGTCGAGGCGAAGACCGCGGTTCTCGCGGAGACCATCGCCGCAGGCGGCGCCGAGGTACACGTCACCGGCTGCAACCCCCTGTCGACGCACGACGACGTCTCCGAGGCGCTGGACGCACAGGACGGCATCCACTCGTACGCAGAGAGAGGTGTCGACACCGAGGAGTACTACGAGGCGATGGACCGCGTCTTAGACGCGGAACCCGACGTAACGGTCGACGACGGCGCCGACCTAATCTTCCGACTCCACGAGGAACGTCCCGAACAGCTAGACGGCGTGCTCGGCGGCTGCGAGGAGACCACGACGGGCGTCCACCGGCTGCGGGCGATGGAGGAAGACGACGCACTCACCTACGGCGTGTACGCCGTCAACGACACCCCGATGAAGCGGCAGTTCGACAACGTCCACGGCACCGGCGAATCCTCGCTCGCCTCCATCGCGATGACGACGAACCTCCTGTGGGCGGGTAAGACCGTCGTCGTCGCGGGCTACGGCTACTGCGGCCGCGGCGTCGCCCGCAAGGCC
>CAZXNG010000218.1:0-2383 GCA_964642065.1 uncultured Halobacteriales archaeon | reverse complement strand
GGAGCCACGGTGCCGACGGCGTCGTACCTCGAACGCACGCTGGCTCGCGGAGGCAGGAGACGGGTGGCGGGGCTCGCGCTCCCGCTGCTGCTGGCGGCCGGCGTGGCCGCCGGGGTGCTGCTCGTGGGAGCGCTGGGGTTCGCGTCGCCGGACCCCTGGCTCGACGTCGGCTTCCTGACCCAGGTATACAGCCAGGTGCCGGAGGAAGCGGGCTTCTACCCCGCGATAGTGGGGTCGGTCTTCATCATCGCACTGGTCGCTCTGATATCGTTCTCGCTCGGCGTCGGCACCGCGGTGTTCCTCGAGGACTACGCCCCCGACGAGGGACTCCTCGGCGGACTCGCGCGGCTGATACAGGTGAACATAGCGAACCTCGCCGCCGTGCCCTCGATAGTCTACGGCCTCCTGGGTCTCGGCGTCTTCGTCAACCTCCTGGGCTTCGGGCTCGGCACCGGCGTCACCGCGGCTCTCACGCTGTCGCTGCTGATACTGCCGATAACGGTCATCTCGGCGCAGGAGGCGGTGCGGTCGGTGCCGGACTCCAGGCGGCAGGCTTCGTACGCCATGGGTGCGACGCGGTGGCAGACGACGCGGAACGTCGTGCTGCCGGAGGCGCTCCCCGGCGTGTTGACGGGTGTGATTCTCGCGCTCGGGAGGGCGATAGGCGAGACGGCACCCCTAATAATGATAGGGGCGCCGCACGTCGTCTTCAGTGCGCCGGAGAGCGTCTGGGAGAAGATGACAGCTATGCCGATGCAGATTTTCGTCTGGTCGAGCTCGGCGCAGTCGGAGTTCCGGTACGGGGTACTGGCGGCGGGCGTCGTCACCCTGTTGATCGTGCTGCTCGGCATGAACACGGTCGCGATAGTCCTCCGCAACAGGTCGGAGAGAGGTGGATAGATGAACACCGAAGAGAACACGGACGCACTGATTGGCACGGAAGTACAGAGCTCGGCAGGTGACGGAGGCGGTCGCCTGGAGACGTCGTCGGACGAGACGGTGGTCGGCGTCAAGGACCTCGACGTCTACTACGGCGACGAACAGGCGCTCCGCGACGTCACGATGGATATACCGGAGAGACGTGTGACCGCGATGATAGGGCCGTCTGGCTGCGGGAAGTCGACGTTCCTCCGGTGCATCAACCGGATGAACGACCAGATTCCGAGCTGCCGCGTCGAGGGCGTCGTCCGGTACAAGGGCAAGAACGTCTACGACGAGGACGTCGATCCCGTCGCTCTGCGTCGACGGATAGGGATGGTGTTCCAGAAGCCCAACCCGTTCCCGAAGTCCATAGAGGACAACGTCGCCTACGGCCTCAGGGTGCAGGGCATGGACGATGTCGACGTGGACAGACGGGTGGAGAAGGCGCTGAAGGAGGCGGCGCTCTGGGACGAGGTCAAGGACCAGCTGGCTTCCTCCGGCCTCGAGCTCTCGGGGGGTCAGCAGCAGCGTCTCTGCATCGCCCGCGCCATCGCCCCCGACCCCGAGGTCGTGCTGATGGACGAGCCCGCGTCCGCGCTCGACCCCGTCGCCACGTCGAAGATAGAGGACCTCATCGAGGAGCTAGCGGAGGACTACACCGTGGTCATCGTCACCCACAACATGCAGCAGGCGGCGCGGATAAGCGACCGGACCGCGGTGTTCCTCACCGGCGGCGTGCTCGAGGAGTACGGCGACACGAAGCAGATATTCGAGAACCCCGAGAGCCAGAAGGTAGAGGACTACATAACCGGTAAGTTCGGGTGAACCATGCCAAGGGAAGACTACCAGGAACGGCTGGCCGCGCTGCAGCGTGACGTCGTGGAGATGAGCGAGCTGGTTCTGGATCGACTGGAGATAGGGCTCCACGCCATGGAGGACAGGGACGAGGATCTCGCGTGGAAGGTCATCGACGGCGACGCCGAGGTAAACGAGATGTACCTCGAGATAGAGCAGGAGTGCGTCGATCTCATCGCGCTCCAGCAGCCCGTAGCCGGCGACCTCCGGTTGATCGCGGCGTCGTTCAAGATAATCACCGACCTGGAACGAATCGGCGACCTCGCGACGAACATGGGCGACTACACCCTGGACGCCCAGCGGAGGGAGTTCGAACAGGTCGACGTCCAGGAGTTAGGGGAGTTCGCCCGCGAGATGGTCGAGGACTCGATGCGGGCGTACGTCGAGGAGGACGTCGACCTCTGCTACGAGATAGACGCCGCCGACGACGTCCTCGACGACAAGTGCGAACGCCTCAGCGAGCTCGTGATACGCGACCTCATCCAGGAGACCGACGTGGAGAGCAACGAAGAGGCGGAGACCATGCTCAAGGACGCCACGCGGCTGCTTCTTACGATACGCGACCTGGAACGCGTGGGAGACCACGCCGTCAACATCGCAGCGAGGA
>CAZXNG010000217.1:0-2400 GCA_964642065.1 uncultured Halobacteriales archaeon | reverse complement strand
CTCGTCAACGGCCTGCTGACGATGTCGCTCGCCGTCAGCATGACGATTCCGGAGACGACGGACGGCACCATCGTCGCCAACCTCGGATACGACGAAGTCGAACACCCGGATCCCGTCCACCACGGCGACACCATCCGCGCCCGCACCACCGTCGAGGACAAGCGCCTGACGAGCGACGGCGACCGCGGCGTCGTCACCATGACCGTCGAGGCGCTGAACCAGGACGACACCGTGGTCTGCAGGTTCCAGCGCACCGTGCTGTCGCTGCTGAAGGAGGAGCAGGAGGGGTGAAGTGCCTATCCCAGGTGTGTCGTCTCCCGCCTACTTCCTCAACACGAGGATGGACTCCTCGTCTATCTCCTTCTGGCTCATGCTCTGACGGCCGAGCTCCCGCGTGAACTCGGACTCCAGGGTGAAACCCAGGTCGTCGAACGTCTCCCGCAATCGGCCGACGGTATCTATCTCCTCGTTCCGTCGCTGGCTGTTGCCGACGACGACCGCGAACACCCCGCCGTCGCGGAGCACGCGGTGGACCTCCCGGTAGACCTCGCGGCTCTCCCGGAAGTAGTCGTCGACGGCGCTCTGTCTGCCGCGCTTCGCGCGGGCGCCGACCTCGTCCTCCTTGATATCGTCTACGGGGTAGCCCAGCCAGTAGAACGACAGCCGGTGGTATCGGGCGTAGTCGACGGCGTTGGCGTACGGCGGCGACGTCACCGCGAACTCGACGCTGTCGTCTTCGAGGAAGCCGAGGTCGCGGCTGTCGCGCTCGTATATCTCCGCTTCCACGGGGTCCTCGGCGGTGTACCGGCGGACGCCGTCGAGCGCCCGCTTCACCCGCCGCTCGAACTCCGCGTTTACGTCGTGCACCGAGTCGTCCGGCGTCAGACTGTTGCTCTCCGAAGCCGGCAGCATGTTGTCGCCTACGTAGGTCCAGTCCTCCCGGCTACGCGACACCGGCTTGGTGACCGCGCTGAAGCAGACGCGGTAGAAATCCCTGATCTCGGGGTCTTCGACGTCCTCTATCAGTTCGAGCAACGTAGCCATCATCCGCTGCACCTCCGGCAGGTACCAGCCGTCGCTGTCGGGGAACTCCGGCACCTCGACGTCGCGCTCACCCCGCCGCGCCTCCTTGACCGCAGTCTCCGCCTGCATCAGGAAGTCGGCTGCGTGGCTCTCCAGCCGGTCGACGTCGTAACGCGTGCATTTGACGCGTGCGACGAGGCAGGCGAGGGGGTTGAGGTCGACGCCGACCGCCGGCCGGCCGAGGACGCTTCCGACCATCGTAGTGGTCCCGCTCCCGACGAACGGGTCGAGCACGCGGTCGCCCTCGTCGGTGTAACGCGTTATCAGCCGCTCGGGTATCTGCGGTATGAAACGCGCGTGGTAGGGATGTATCGTCGCCGAGTACCTGTCGGTGTCGGCGTCGCCGAAGCTCCAGTCGACGTCGTGGAGGTCGAGGTCCTCCGTCTCGCTCATCGGTTCGCTAGGGGGGCGCGGAGGGTTTCGGCGTTTCGGTGAGTCGTCAGGTTCCGGAACACGGCTCAGTGGCCGGCGTAACCCCTGGTGTCGAGCCAGACGTTCGCCGCGGCGGCCGCGTGGTCGGCGTGCAGCGCGGTCGGAGCCAAAGACAGACGACGGTCCGTCCGACCTTCGAGCACGTCGACGTCTCTCTCGGAGAACTCCCTGTGGTCGCTGAAAACCAGCGTCGGGTCGTCCGGCGGCTCCAGTTCGGCGGCGGCTTCGCCTTTCTCGTGCATCCAGACCACGGTGCCGCCGGCGTCCTCCACCGCGTCCTCGAGGCCGCCGGGGCCGACGTACACTCCGGTCTGAACCTCCCGTTCGAGGTAACCTGCTTCCTCGACGGCTTTCCTGAGGACGCCAGCGGCGCTGCGTTCGTCGGGGTTCAAGCCCTCGACCTCGCCGCCGTCGATTCTGACGACGACCTCGTCGGCGAGCACGAGACGGGCTTCGGCGTCGTCGCGGACGCCGTGGCTGGTCAGCAGCGCTGCGCAGAGGAAGCGGGCGACGAGGTCCATCCTCCCGTGCGAGGGCAGCGCGTCGAGCGAGAACCCCTCGTCGATGGGGGCTTCGTGCGCCGCGAGCACGAAGCTACGCATCCCTGCGGACACCCCGCGACTCTTCGTCCGATGCCTCGACAGTCTCCACCGTCGTCTCCTCGACGCATTCGGCTGCGCGCTCCAGCAGGCCCGGAGGCTCGCGCTCCACGACCCTCTCGAGGGTTGCGGCGGTGGCGGGCTTCGACGGCGCCAGCGAGACGCAGCCGGCGTCGACCTTCGACGAGTCGTACGTCCCTACCTCCCTTGCACGGCCGACTATCTCCTGTTTATCCCACGCGAGCAAGGGGCGGTGCACCGGCAGCGTCGCCGCCGCGTCGACTGC
>CAZXNG010000216.1:0-2413 GCA_964642065.1 uncultured Halobacteriales archaeon | reverse complement strand
CGACGGGGCCGCGGGCGTGGGTCTTGCCCGTGCTGATGCCGACCTCGGCGCCGAGCCCGTACCGGTAGCCGTCGCTGAACCGCGTGGAGGCGTCGTGGAAGACGCTGGCGCTGTCGACCTCCTCCATGAACCGCCGCGCCCGCGAGTCGCTCTCCGACAGCACGGTGTCGGTGTGCTTCGAACCGAAGGTGTTCACGTGGTCGATGGCGTCGTCGAGGGAGCCGACGACGCCGACGGAGAGCTCGAGGTCGCCGTACTCCGTCGTCCAGTCACCGTCGCGGACCGGGGGTACGTCGACGTGGTCGCGGACGCGGTCGTCGCCCCGGACCTCGACGCCCTCGCTCTCCATGGCGTCGACGACGACGGGGAGGTAGTCCTCCGCGACCTCCTGATGCACCAGCAGGGTCTCTGCGGCGTTGCACGCCGCGGGGTACTGGACCTTGGCGTCGACGGCGACGGCGACGGCCATCTCGAGGTCGGCTTCGCGGTCGACGTAGACGTGGCAAACACCTTCGGTGTGGCCGAGCACGGGGATGCGGGTGTTCTCCTGTATGTACCGGACGAACTCCGTGCTGCCCCGGGGCATCAGGAGGTCGACGTGCTCGTCCATCTCCAGCAGGGCGTCGACCTCCTCCCGCTCCTCCACCAGCTGAAGCCAGCCTGGGGCTACGTCGTCGGTCGCCTCCCGCATGCAGTCGTACAGCACGCGGTTGCTCTCGCTGGCTTCGCTTCCGCCCTTGAGCACGCATGCGTTGGCACTCTTCAGCGCCAGCGAGCTTATCTGCGGAAGAGCGTCCGGCCGGCTCTCGAAGACCGAGCCGACGACTCCGATGGGTGCCGACACCTTGTAGAGGTCGAGGCCGCTGTCGAGGTGTCGGCTCTCGAGCGTTTCGCCGACGGGGTCGTCCTGCGCGGCGACGCTCTCTACCATCTCCGCGATACCCTCTACCTTCTCCGGAGACAGCTTCAGCCGGTCGACGAGCGCCTGCGTGTACTCCCCCTGTTCCAGCATCTCCTCCGCCTCCTCGACATCTATGGTGTTGGCTTCGAGTATCTCCTGCTCGCGGCTCCGTATCTCTTCGGCGGCGGCGCGGAGGGCGTCACTCCGGACGTCGTCGTCTACGTTCGCGAGCTCCAGCGCCGCCTCCTCCGCAGTCTCGGCCTTACGTCGTGCGTCTGCCTCACTCATCTCTATCTCACCTCGTCCTCTTTCTCCGTCTCACGTTTTCGGGGTGCGAAGAACGAGCCCACGCTGTCGCCTTCCGCGACGCGTGCGAGCACGTCCTCCTCCTTGCTGCCGGCGATTATCGCGGGGATGCCGGCTTCGGTGACGCGTTCGGCGCCCTCGACCTTGGTCTTGATGCCGCCGAACTCCGCGGATTCGTCGCCGACGTAGCCCCATATCTCGTCGAAGCTGTCGCGAGCCTCCTCGATGAGATCGGCGTCGGGGTCGTACTTGGGGTTCGTGGTGTAGACGCCGCCTACGTCTGTCAACGTCACGAGGAGGCCGGCGTCGACGCCCTGTGCCACGGACGCGGAGATGATGTCGTTGTCGCCAACCTTTATCTCCTCGATGGCGACGGCGTCGTTCTCGTTGACGATGGGGACGACGTCCCACTCCAGCAGGGTGTCGACGGTGTTCCGGAAGTTCGTGAACCGGCGTTCGTCTTCGAGGTCGTCGTGGGTGACGAGTATCTGGGCGACGTCTCGGCCGTACCGCTCGAAGCTCTCGCTGTACGCACGCATCAGACGGCCCTGACCCACTGTCGACGCGGCCTGGAGGTTCTCGACCTTGCTGTTGTCGAGGGGGATACGTCCGGTGCCCGCTCCTATGGCGCCAGACGTCACGAGCACGACGTCCTTCCCGCGTTCGTGGAGGTCGTGGATGTCGTCGACGAGCTTGTCGAGCTTCCCGCGGTCGAGGTTGCTGTGTTCGTCCGTCAGGCTGTTGGTGCCGGCTTTCACGACTACGCGTTCGGCCTCCGCGGCGTCCTTCCTGGTGAGGTACTCCTCGTCGTCCTCGGCCGCGAGTCGTATCATGCGTCCTCCCGGAAGTCCCTGCTTATCTCCTCGGAGCGCTCCTCCGCGGCTTCGACGGCTGCTGCGAGCGCCTCGTCGGCGTCGCTCTCTCTGAGCACCTTCATGCCCTCTATGGTGGTGCCGCCGGGGCTGCAGACTGCGTCGATGAGCTCGTTGAGCGAGCGGTCGGCCTCCGCCGCTATCTCCGCGGCTCCCTTGAACGTCTGCGCCACCAGTGTCGAGGCGTCTTCCTCGGACAGTCCGCTGTCGACGCCAGCGTCCTGCATCGCCCGCATCGCGTAGAAGACGAAGGCGGGGCCGCTGCCGTTGACCGCTGTAGCGACGTCCATCTCGTCCTCGTCTATCTCCGCGAACCGGCCGAGGTCCTCCAGCA
>CAZXNG010000215.1:0-2422 GCA_964642065.1 uncultured Halobacteriales archaeon | reverse complement strand
CGCGTTCGACGAGGCTCCGGTTCCCCAGGTAGACAGGTGTCCGCTGGTGTAGCTCGTCGGGTTCGACGTCGAGCAGCGAGCGTTCGCCGTCGGTGGAGCCGCCGCCCGCGGCCTCTACGACGTACGCCATCGGCACTCCTTCGAACTGCAGTCGGAGCTTGCCTTCCGGTCGGTCATCTAGCGCGGGGTAGGCGAAGACACCGCCCTTGTGGAGCACCTGGTTGACGTCGCCGACCATGGCGCCGCCGTAACGTAGCTTTAGCTCGGATTCGACCTCTTTCGCGTACTCGCGGAATCCGTCGGTCCAGTCTGGCCGGCGGCCGCCGAAGCCGTAGACGTAGGGCTCCGGCAGCTCGACGACACGGGTCTCCCCGGTCTCGAGCGTCGTCTCCACTACCTCGTTACCCCGTGTCTCCAGCACCGTGGTTCGGGGGCCGTAGACGACGTACGCCGCGGCTTCCACGGCGTCACCGCCTGCAGGCAAGCGGTCGGAGTAGACCCCGAGTATGCTACCGACCACGTTGTTGGTGTCGAGGTTGCTGCTGCCGTCCAGGGGATCCAGAGTGACGGACAGCTCGCCATCACCTACGTCGACGACGGACTCGCGTTCCTCGCTCGCGTACTCTCCGACGGCTTCCAGGTCGCCGAGACGTTCGAGCAGGAGGTCGTCGGCCTGGACGTCGGCGGCTTTCTGGACCTCGCCGCTCGGGTTGCTGCCCTCGACCTCCGTGGGCGCCGAGTCTACGACGCCGCGTATCTCCCCTGCTGCGTCGCGGAACTCCTCCAAGACGGTGTCCACGTCGGTCATACGACGTCGTCGGGGCTCTTGCCGTCGAACACCACGGCTTCGATGCCGTCGAGTAAGCTCTCGGGGTCTTCGCGCTGGAAGACGTTCCTGCCGACCGCGAGTCCGTCTCCTCCGGCTTCCATGGTGTTGTGTACGTCGCTGATGAACGCGTGGTCGCTCTTCTTGCTGCCGCCGCTCATCACGACGTTCATCTCGCCGGTGTTGGAGACGACCTCCTCCATCGCGCTGCGGCTGCCCGCGTACTTGACCTTCGCGATGTCGGCGCCGAGCTCGAGGCCGATGCGGGCGGCGTAGCTGATGATGCCGGTCTTCTTGTCGTTCTTGATGGGCTGGCCGCGGGGGTACGCCCACATGACGACGGGGAGGTCGTACCGGCGGGCCTCCTCCTGTGTCTCGCGGAACGTCTCGGCCATGTGGTCCTCGCGGTTGCTGCCTGCGTACATCGTGTAGCCGACGGCGTCGGCGCCTATCTCGTGAGCGTACTCGACGCTGCAGTTCAACGGGCTGTAGGGTTCGGTCTGCCAGAGGTTGCTGGTTCCGTTGAGCTTCACTAGGAGGTTGACGTCGTCCTCGTAGCTGGGGTAGTATCCTTCTGCGACGCCCTTCTGGACCGCGATGCTGGTTACGGCGTCGTGTGTGGCGACGTCGAAGACGTGCGCGGGGTCGGCGCTCTCGGGGACGTCCTCGAAGTCGACGGGTCCGTGTTCGAGTCCGTGGTCGTACGCCAGTATCACCGAGCTTCCTTCGCGGGTGATGGGGCTGTCGTCGATGTCTATCATCGTCGTACCGTTCGAGCGTCGGGGTATAAAAACATACGAAAAGGTAATACAGACGCGTGTGGTAACCAGTGGCATGCACGTCAGCCAGATAATGTCGAAACCGGTGGAGACGACGCCGCCGGACGCGAGAGTCGCGGAGGTGGCGCAGAAGCTCCGCGACACCAGGGCGGGCTCCGTCGTGGTGGAGATGGATACGCCGGTGGGTATCATCACGGAGTCCGATCTTATACGGGTGCTCGCGGACAGCATCGACGCCGACGAGGTGACGGCGTCGGAGGTGATGTCGTCGGAGCTGATAACCGTCGACGGCTTCGACACCGTCGAGGAGGCCGTGGAGGTGATGCGGGAGAACGACATCAAGAAGCTGCCGGTGATGTACGGCGGCGCGCTCGTCGGCATCGTGACGACTACGGACATCACCTACCAGATGGGGGAGATAGTCCACGGGGAGGTCCAGGCGCGGGAGGAGCTGATGGAGGAGCTGGAGGACCTAGCCGACTGACGGCGAACGAAGCGCTTATCCTGTCTATGCCTCTATCCGAAACCGAGCGCCGATAGCTCAGTCTGGAGAGAGCGGGTGGCTTCGAACCACCAAGTCGCGGGTTCAAATCCTGCTCGGCGCGAACGAGCGAGTTTTACGAGTGAGCGCCAAGCCTGTCGAGCTCTGCTCGACCTAGCTCGGCGCGAAGTAAACGATGGCGGGACGCCGAGTCCGTGAATCTCATGATTCCCGCTCACTCGTCGAGAACTCAGCAGTAGGATTGCGCGGGACAGACGGTTAGAGGTACTTCGAGTAGTCGCGGTCGTAGGGCTCCACCTCTTCGACATCGTCGCG
>CAZXNG010000214.1:0-2451 GCA_964642065.1 uncultured Halobacteriales archaeon | reverse complement strand
ATGGCGTCGACGGGGCAGACCTCCTCGCAGAGCCGGCAGTAGATGCACTGCCCGAGGTTCAGGTTGAACTCCTCGCCGTTGCGTTTCTCGTCGGTCTTTATCTCGATAGTGCCGTTGGGGCAGACCTCCTCACAGTTCCGGCACCAGATACAGCGCGACAGGCTGAACTTGTGGGTGCCGCGGAAACGAGGCGACACGCTCGGCGTCTCGTCGGGGTACTCCACGGTGAAGGTGTCGCCCTTCACCGCGTGCTTCGCCGTCACGCCCATCGCCTTAAGGACGCCCATCATAGCACGTCACCTCGGTCTCTTCCGGTCACGTTCACATCACCCATATTATCGCCCCCGTGAGCAAGAGGTTGATGAACGTCAGCTCGATAAGGTACTTCCATCCGATGTCCAGGAGCTGGTCGATGCGGACGCGGGGGACGGTGCCGCGGAGCCACTGTACGACGACGAAGAAAGCGAACGTCTTCCCGAGGAACCATACGGGCTCCGGCAGAAGCGGTCCCGCTCCGCCGCCGAGGAAGAACGTCGTGAACAGTGCGCCGCCGAAGAAGATGGCTGCGAACTCCGCGAGGAACAGCAACACGAAGTTCACGCCGCCGTACTCCGTGAGGTAGCCGGCTACGAGCTCGCTGCCCGCTTCCGGCAGGTCGAAGGGGTTCCTGCTGAACTCCGCGAGCACGGCGACGAAGAACAGCGCGGCGGCGACGGGCTGCGCGAACAGGAACCAGTTGGGCAGGGGCACGCCCTCGAGACCCCAGAGCGGGCCCTGCTGCGCCGCAACTATCTCGCTCATCTGCAGCGGGCTCGTGGTGTCGCCGAAGTACGCGACCAGGGGGACGAGCGCTATCGCGCTGACGACGAGCGGTATCTCGTACGCTATCGCCTGCGCAACCTCGCGCTCGAAGCCGAGGAAGCTGTACTTGTTGTTCGAGCCGTAGCCCGCCATCACGATGGGGAGCGCGAGCAGGGAGGCGAAAGCGAACGCCAACACCATGCCGACCTCTGGATCCGCGAGCTGGAGTCCGCCGCCCCACGGGATTATGACGAAGCCCGATATCACGGCGGCGGCGCCGACGACGGGGGCGAGCCAGTAGGAGACGGGGTCGGCTCCCTCGGGCACGACGACCTCCTTCGAGATCAGCTTGAAGCTGTCGGCGAACATGATGAACAAGCCCCAGGGGCCGACGCGGTTGACGGCTATGCGGTCGCCGAGACGAGCGTTGAACTTCCGCTTGAACCAGACGGCGCTAACGCCGACCAACGTGAGGACGACGCTGCCCCAGAAGACCGCGCCCACGACCGCTAGCAGGAACGTGCCGATGGGGCCGGGGTCTACTCCAAGGAGGTCCGACATCGTCTCCGTCCAGGTCGCGGTCTCCGCCATCTCAGCGGTCCACCTCCCCGAAGACGAGGTCGAGGCTGCCGAGCGTCGCTATCATGTCGGCGAGGTACTCTCCCTCCGCCATCTCGTGAAGCGCGCTCAGGTTGCTGAAGCACGGGCTGCGTATGTGGAACCGGTGGGGCTGTTCGCTGCCGTCGCTGACGATGTAGATGCCGAGCTCGCCCTTCGCACCCTCGACGCAGGTGTAGTTCTCCGCGTCTGCTGGAGGCGTCACGCTACGGGGCACCCGGCTCTGTATCTCCTGCTCCGCGTCCTCTCCCTTCCGCTCGTCCCAGCTCTCCAGGAGGTCGACGCACTGCCGTACGATTCGGGCGCTCTGCTCCACCTCGTCGAGCCGGACCTTCAGCCGGGCGAGGTTGTCGCAGCCGTCGTGGGTGACGACGTCCCAGTCGACTTCGGGGTAGTAGCCGTAGGGGTCGACCTCGCGGACGTCGTAGCCTACGCCGCTTCCCCGCAGCACGGGGCCGGTGCAGCCGTAGTCCTTCGCCACCTCGGGTTCGAGGATGCCGACGCCCTCCGTCCGCATCCTCATCAGCTCGTTCTCCGTCAGGAGCGTGTGGTACTCGTCGAGCTTCTCCGGCAGGTCGTCGAGGAACGAGTGTATCTTCCCGAACCACTCGTCGCGGGGCTCCGGCAGGTCGTAGCTGACGCCGCCGAGCCGGAGGTAGTTGAACATCAATCGCTGACCCGTCAGGTCCTCGAGTATCTCCTGGATTATCTCGCGGTCCTTGAACGCGTACATGAAGGTGACGTTGAGCTCGCCGTAGATGTCGAGCGCGAACGTTCCGACGGCGAGCATGTGGGCGCACATCCGGCTCAGCTCCATCGACAGCGTCCGGATGACCCGTGCGTACTCCGGCACCTCGATGTCGGCGAGGTCCTCGATGCAGCGGGCGTAGCTCATCTCGTTGAGGATGCCCGCCGAAACGTAGTCCCAGCGGTCGGGGTACGGCATTATCTGGTACTTGTAGTTCAAGCGCTCGCATAGGTACTCCTCGCACCTGTGGAGGTAGCCGATGTCGGGGTCGAGGTCGACGACGA
>CAZXNG010000213.1:0-2456 GCA_964642065.1 uncultured Halobacteriales archaeon | reverse complement strand
CGCCTCCGACGACGTCGTCGTAGATTATGGTGCCCGCGCGTACGACGCTACCGTCTCCTATCACCGGGGGTTCGGAGCCCTCTCCGTACTGGACTCCGATTGTAGCGTCATCGGATATCCTGGCTTCGGTCATCTGATGTCGGCGTCTACCGTTCCGGACGACATCAGCCTTCGCATCCGCACCGAAGTTTCTTTACCGTATTCGCCGAACGGATAGGTATGAAGGTAGCCGTGTTCGGTGCATCCGGCTTCGTGGGCAGGAACTTGCTCGACGAGCTCGAGGACGCGGGCCACGAGGCCGTCGCGTGCGACGTCGAGGAGCTGGAGCCGCCACACGACAGGTTCGAGTTCCGGGAGGTCGACATCACCGACGAGGACGCCGTCTCCGACGCCGTGTCCGACGTCGACGCGGTCGCCCACCTCGCCGCCCATCCTCTTCCTGCGGGGAACGAGGACCCTAAGCGCAACGCCGAGGTAAACGTCGTGGGCTCGCTCAACGTCTTCGACGCAGCCAGGGAACACGACGTCGACAAGGTGTTCTTCTCCTCCGCGTCGTCTCTCGTCGGCGAGGTCGAGGAGGTGCCGGTTCCGGAGGACCATCCCGCGACGCCGCAGTCGCCCTACGGCGTCGCGAAGCACGCCGTCGAGGAGTACCTCCACGTCTACCAGGAGCTGTACGACCTCGACTACCTGGTGTTCCGGTTCTTCAACGTATACGGACCCTATCAGCCGCCGGAGTCCGGTGCACTGATACCCGTCGTGATGTCGCGGCTCGCGCAAGGGCAGGGCGTCTTCGTCACCGGCGACGGAAGCCAGACACGTGACTTCATCTACGTCCGCGACATCACGGAGCTCGTCGTCGAGGGACTCGAGGGAGACGTAGCCAACGAGGTCGTCAACATGGGCACGGGGAGGGAGACCGAGATCCTCGAAGCCATCGAGCTGGTCTCCGACGTCGTCGACGTCGACCCCGAGATAGAGAGGAAGCCCGAGCGACCCGACGAGATAGACGACTTCTACGCCGACACCACGAAGTGCAGTCAGCTGTTCGGACGCACACCCGACACCGAGTTGAGGGAGGGGCTGGAGCGGACCTACGACTGGATGCAGGAAGAGATAGAGCTGTAATGTGCGGCATCACGGGAGCGCTAGGAGTCGACGACCCCTCGATGCTCGACGAGATGGCGTCGTGCATAGGCCACCGAGGTCCCGACGGTCTCGGAACACACGTCGACGACGAGGTCATGCTGGCCAACCAGCGTCTTAGCGTGATAGACCTTGAGGGCGGCGACCAGCCGATATACAGCGAGGACGGGGACGTCGTCGTAGTCTACAACGGCGAGATATACAACTTCCAGGAGCTCAGGAGGGAGCTGAAGGCCTCCGGACACCACTTCTCCACGGAGTCGGACACAGAGGTGCTGGTGCACGGCTACGAGGAACACGGCACCGATGTGTTCGGGATGTTGAACGGGATGTTCGCGGTGGCTCTGTGGGACCAGTCCGTAGAGGTGTTGTACCTCGCACGCGACAGAGCGGGCGTGAAACCCCTCTACGTGTACGAGGGAGACGACTTGCTGATGTTCGGCAGCGAACCCAAGAGCATCCTCCGGAGCGGAGTGGTGACGCCGGAGATGGACCGGGGTGCGCTGTCGTACTTCCTGCAGATGCGGTACAGTCCCCCACGGGGTTCGTTGTTCGAGGGGGTCGAGAAGCTGCCGCCGGGAACCTACCTCAAGGTCGAGGTGGACGAGGACGGCGTCTCGTCGACTGAGACGAGGTTCTGGGGGCTCGAGGACGCGCCGAACACTGCTCCATCGGATCCGGAGGCCGCCGTCCGCGATGCCCTCTCGTCCGCCGTCGAGAGGCAGCTCGTCAGCGACGTACCCGTGGGTTTCTACCTGTCGGGGGGGCTGGACACCAGCAGCGTCGTGGCTATGGCGTCGGAGGCGAGCGACGACCCCATACACACCTTCTGCATGGGTTTCGAGAGCCAGCGGTGGGACGAGCGCCCCGACGCACGCGCGGTCGCCGACCACTTCGACACCGTCCACCACGAGATATCCATCGAGGACGACTTCATGCAGGACTTCCCCCGGATGATATGGCACGCCGACGAGCCGAAGCGCAACCTCTACCCTTACTACGTCGCGGAGGAGATGCGCGAACACGTCAAGGTCGCGCTCGGCGGGCTCGGTGCCGACGAGCTGTTCGGAGGATACGTCTACAGGTACAACAGGCTGGGAGAGCTGCAGCGGATGCGGGAGTCCGGCGGCGTGGAAGACGACGTGTCGCGCAGGTACAGGAGGCAGCTCGAGGACGGTGACCTGGAGGACGACGCCGTGATGGAGGAGCTGTCGTGCCTCCGTCACCTCGAGGACGACGCCGCGCTGTACGTACTTCTCAACAGCACCGACGTGCTCGGTGACACCGAGTTCTACCGTGAACGGGTCTTC
>CAZXNG010000212.1:0-2476 GCA_964642065.1 uncultured Halobacteriales archaeon | reverse complement strand
ACCATAGAGGGTATCTCCGACATCCGCGACGAATCCGACCGCGACGGGATACGCGTAGTCATCGAGCTCCGACGGGACGCCGTCCCCGAGGTAGTGGAGAACCAGCTGTACGAGCACACCCGTCTGGAGAAGACCTTCAGCGTCATCAACCTCGCGCTCGTCGACGGCGAACCCCGGGTGTTAGACCTCAAGGAGATGATACAGGAGTACGTCCAGCACCGGAAGGAGGTCGTGACCCGACGGACACAGTACCGGCTGGACGAGGCCGAGGACCGCGCTCACGTGCTGGAGGGCAGGCTCATCGCGGTGGAGAACGCGGAGGACGCCGTCGAACTCATCCAGGACAGCGAGGACCGCGACGAGGCGCGGGCGAAGCTCGAGGAGGAGTACGGATTCACGGAGGAGCAGAGCGACCACGTCGTCCGGATGCAGCTCGGCAGCCTGACGTCTCTGGAGACCGAGGAGATAGAGGAGGAGTACGACGACCTTCAGGACACCATCGAAAGGCTGGAGGAGATACTCGACAGCGAGTCCGAGCTGATGCAGGTGATAAAGGACGAGCTCCTGGAGATAAAGGACGAGTACGACGACGAACGCCGCACCTCGGTGGAGGAGGCGGGCGACGAGGTGACGGACGAGGACCTCATACCCGAGCGTCGGGAGGTCGTCGTGCTGACGCGGGACGGCTACGCGAAGCGGATGCCCGTCGACGAGTTCGACGCCCAGAGACGCGGTGGCAAAGGCATCATCGGCTGCGACCTCAAGGAAGGCGACGTGGTGTCGCAGGTGTTCCAGGCCTCGACTCACGACTACGTCCTGTGCTTCACCAACCACGGCCGCGTCCACCGCATCAAGACCTACGAGATACCCGAGATGAGCAGGACGGCTCGCGGCCGAAGCGTCGTCAACCTCCTCGACCTCGAGGACGGTGAAGAGGTGACCACGGTGGTGAACACCGACGACCTCGACGGCGACGAGTGCGTGGTCATGGTGACGAAGCAGGGTATGGTGAACCGGACGCGGGCGGAGGAGTTCGACAACATCCTGTCGACCGGCATCAACGCGATAAAGCTCCGTGACGGCGACGAGCTCGTCGACGTCGTCGTCACCGACGGCGACACGCAGCTCGTCATCGGCACCCGTGACGGCAACGCCATCCGGTTCGACGAGGACGAGGTCTCCGTCACCGGCAGGTACACCCAGGGCGTCGGAGGGGTGAAGCTCCGGGACGGCGAGGAGGTCGCGGGGTTCGACTACGCCGAAGGAGAGAGCTCTCTGTTGACCGTGACGGAGAACGGCTACGGCAAGCGCACCGCGCTGGAGGAGTACAGCAAGCAGAGCCGGTACGGATACGGCAACATCGACATAAAGACCGACGAACGCAACGGAGGCGCGGTCTCCGTGAACGCGGTCTCGGAGGGACAGGACGTACTCCTGATGAGCGAGGACGGACAGATAATGCGGACCAACGTGGACGAGATCAGCCTGCAGGGAAGGAACACCATGGGCGTCGTCGTCATGGATCTCGAGGACGGAGACTCCGTCGCCAGCGTCGAACCGTTCGACCCCGACGTAGAGGTCGGGGGAGACGGAGCGTAGCGGTAACTCGGATTCGCGTCGGAGGTCTGGTTCGTAAGAGGTAATCCCCGGGGGTCCGCAAGCTTCCTTATGTACATCGGCAGGTTCCTGATAGTCGCGCCGGAGTTCGCGGCGTACAGGGTGTCGAGCCGGAGCTTCCCCGACCGTGTCGTCCGCGAGAAGGACGGTGCGTTCGCGGTGGTTCCGGAGGACGACTACGACAACCCCTACGTCTCGTACAGCTGCCTCCGAGCAGCAGGCAACGGACACGTGATAGGTAACGGAAGCCACGTCGACCCCGTCGCGGAGAAGATAGAGCTCGGGTACCCGCCGCGCGACGCGCTCGCGCTCGCGCTGCTCGCGATGGACTTCGAGAAGGACGACTACGACACCCCGCGTATCGCCGGCTACGTCGACGGAGGCGACGGAGACAGCTACGTCGCGACGGTTCGCCGAGACGGCCTGACGGTGGAGTCCGTCGACGAACCCACGCTCGTCGCGACCTACGAAGAGGACCGCCCGACGCCCTTCGAGTTCGACGTGGGTTCGGCGGAGGAAGCTGCTAGGGCGGCGTACGACCTCGAGTACGAGCACGCCGTCGCGGCGTGCGCGGTCTACGACGGCGAGACAACGTTCTACAACGGCTGAAGGTTAAGAAGCCCCCTGCTCTATATCTCGACGGATGAAGGCCGGACTGATAAGCGACGTCCACGCCAACGCCCCCGCGTTGAACGCCGTGCTCGCCGACATGCCCCCGGTTGACAGGGTGGTCCACGCCGGCGACGTAGTCGGATACAACCCGTATCCGAACGCCGTCGTCGACACCTTCCAGAGGGAGGACGTCGCCTCTATCTCCGGCAACCACGACCGCGCCGTCGCCGGCGGCACCGATTTCGGC
>CAZXNG010000211.1:0-2494 GCA_964642065.1 uncultured Halobacteriales archaeon | reverse complement strand
CCACCACCCTCACCAGCGAGCTCACCGTCCGCGGCAGCGGTCCGACGGCGACCGGCAACCCTCCAGCGTATCCGCGGCGCCCGCCAGCACTACCTACGCACCTATCAAGAGACGAGCGAGCGCTCGGGAATGATGTTCCGCGTCAGAAGTGGGGTCGGAGGGATTTGAACCCCCAATCTACTGGTCTCCCCGGATCACGCCTCGGCGCTCCAGAGGGTCGTCATCACCCTCGGTGATCAGCCTCGGGCTCGGTAGACCAGTCTGGAGTGTCGTCGTCGGCGAGACGCCTGTTCCTCTGGAGCCAGTCGCCCTGCCGGGTTAGGCCACGACCCCCGTGAAGTCCGGTAAGGCCGGACGTCGCTTAGGGGTTTCGGAAACTTCCGCGTCGACGAAAGCGAGCGGGAGGTAGGTGGAGTCGTCGGAACTTTGCTATCCTTTCTTGAACCCTACCGCGGCACCTGCGGCGAAGCCACCGCCCACGGGAAGCATAGCGAGGAAGGAGTTGAGCAGTCCGCCGCCCTCCTCCGTCGCCTGCTCCGCGCCCGCCGACGTCACGTTCGCGGTCGAGTTGTACAGCCTCGTCCAGTGCACCTCCATCACGCCGCGGGTCTCTAGGAACTTGAACAGTGCTAGCTGGAGGCCGATGATGACGGCTACGACCTTGACGACCTTCTTCGCCGCGTAGCCGGTGATGAAGCCGAGGACCGCGCCGCCCCCCACCTCGAGACCCAGCTGCGCGAAGTTGAATCCGGACTCGTGTTCCATACCGGTGATTCCCCCTGCCTCCTGAAATTCCTTTCCCCGGTCGTCAGACGTAAGACAGACGGTGACGTACCTCCGTTGCACGTCGTAATCCCGCCGCGGAGAACGCATCAGCAGTCGATGACGCGGCGAGAACCCCGGCGTGCGACACCCCCGCGCAGGGTCAACCCGCGGACCGCGCGAGAGCAAGGGATGAAGCAAGGGAGTTAGCGCGGGGGAACAGCATTTATCTCCAGAACGGTCCAACAACGCTCCATGCAGCTAGAGGACACGACGGCGTTCGTCACCGGCGCCAGCAGAGGCATCGGCCGCGCGATAGCAGTGGAGCTCGCCGACCGCGGCGCGGAGGTGGCGCTCGCAGCACGCAGCGACGGCATCTACGAGACCGAGGAGGAGATAGACTCGCCGGAGAGGACGCTGGCGGTGGAAACCGACGTCTCCGACGGGGACAGCGTCGAAGCCTCCGTGGAGGAGACGCTGCAGGAGTTCGGCGGCGTAGACGTACTGGTGAACAACGCGGGAGTCGCAGGCCCCGTCGAACCCTTCGAACGCGTCGAGGTCGAGGACTGGCGACGGGTCCAGCGCGTCAACGTCGAGGGAGCGTGGCTCTGCGCCAAGCACGCCTCTCCCCACCTGCGCGACAGCGACCGCGGAAGCGTCGTCAACGTCGCGTCGGTCGCCGGCAAGTACCCTTACCCCAACCGCGCTCCCTACGCCGCCAGCAAGATGGCGTTGTTGGGACTGACGCGGACGCTCGCGTTCGAGCTCGGAACTGACGATGTCACCGTCAACGCCGTCTGCCCGGGACCCGTGCAGGGCGAGAGGATGAACCGCGCCATGACGAAGCTGATGGAGATAGCGGAGGAGGACGGCGTACGGAGCACCGACCTCGGGCCCGACGACCTCGCGCTCCAGCAGATGATGGTGGAGCCGGAAGACGTCACCGACGCAGTAGCGTGGCTCGCCGGCCCCGACGCTCGACACGTCACAGCGCAGGACTTCAACGTCGACAACGGCCTCGCGTGGTACTGACGTCGCGCTGCCGCTGACCCCGAAGCCTCACGCTTAATAACCGGACTACACTACCAACCTCTAGCCCGCATGGGAATCGACGAAGAGATCAGGGAGCTGGAGGAGGAGATAGCGGAGACGCCGTACAACAAGGCGACGGAGCAGCACATCGGCCGGCTGAAGGCGAAGCTCGCCGACCTCCGCGAGCAACAGCAGAAGGAGAGCGGGGGCGGCGGAGGCGGCGGATACGACGTCCCCAAGCACGGCGACGCCACCGTGGCGTTCGTCGGCTTCCCCAGCGTCGGCAAGTCCACACTGTTGAACGCTCTGACGAACGCGGAGAGCGAGACCGGCAGCTACGAGTTCACCACCCTCGACGTCGTCCCGGGTATGATGAAGTACCGCGGCGCCGACATCCAGCTCCTCGACGTCCCCGGACTGATAAGCGGAGCCGCTGAAGGCCGCGGTCGGGGTCAGGAGGTGATCAGTGTCCTCCGGAACGCCGACCTCCTGATGTTCCTCGTCGACGTCTTCGAGCCCGAGCAGTACCAGAAGCTATACGACGAGCTCTACGCCAACGGCGTCCGGATGGACACCTCGCCGCCGGACGTCAAGATAACTAAGAAGGGCCGCGGCTCCATCGACGTCCGCGCCACCGACGACCTGTCGCTCAGCGAGGAAGTGGTGGAGGAGACCTGCGAGCAGCACGGCATCGTCAACG
>CAZXNG010000210.1:0-2498 GCA_964642065.1 uncultured Halobacteriales archaeon | reverse complement strand
CGTTGAGGCTCGGCCAGACGCGGCTTATCTCCTCGCTGCCGATGCCGTAGAACGCGAGGTCGCCCCAGTAGTCCTCCGCGACGTCGGGGCTGAACCCGATGCCGAGGTCCTCCTTGAACCGTACCTGGTAGTCGACGACCTCCTCCTTCGACAGCGCTTCACCGGCTTTCTCCTCCACGTCGGGCTGTACCTCCTCCTCAAGGTAGTCCCTCAGGCTGTCGCGGAAGAACTCCTGCTCTTCGTCGAGCTTCATCTACTCCTCGTCGAGGCTCGCGAGCTTCTGGTTGATGGGCGTCATGACCTGCGCGAGCTCCATCCCCTTGTCGACGTCTCCGTCCATCTCGAACTCTCCCGCCATGAAGCCCTGCACGGGGTCGGTGGAGCCCGTCAGCATGCCCGCGAGCACGTTGGAGGGACCGCTGACGAGTAGGTCGGCGTCTCCCAGGGTTCCGGAGCCGCCGGAGATGTTCTTGTTGTCGGCGTCGACCTCGAGGTGGCCCTCCATCGGGCAGTCGTCGGCCTCGAAGTTCACGGTGGCGTCGACGGTGATGTTCTCCTGTAGCTCCTCGTTCCTGTTGATGAGGGCGCT
The DNA here is from genome assembly GCA_964642065.1 of uncultured Halobacteriales archaeon. GTDB lineage: Archaea > Halobacteriota > Halobacteria > Halobacteriales > Halorutilaceae > JAQZDA01. Next base: position 1,909 of record CAZXNG010000210.1, on the reverse strand, counting down.
GGTGGCCTCCCACAGGAAGTCCTGGAACCTGTCGGCGACGTCGGGCGCGTCGTTGGCGAACTCCTCGACGTCGGTGCTGTCGAGCCTTCGGAGGAGACGCGGTACGTCCTCCTCGCGCTCCTCCACCAGCGCCTCCACGTTACCTTCGACCGTGTCTAACAGGTCGGGGAGGTTGTCCTTGAGTTCGTCGTCGCTCATCTCGAAGTACTCGTCCACCATTTCTGTTACGTCCATGAGAACATATTGTCAGGGTATGTCAAAGTGAGTTTATCCGCGCATGAGGGGCCGGTTAAGTAGGGTCGGCAAAAGGGAGCCTGATATTAGGGGGTTCACCTGGGCCTAGGAGTCGGAGGTTCTTGGCATCACCTTGGACTCCGCCTTCCGGAGGTGCTCGCCCGCGGTGCTCGCTGTGCAGCCTAGCTCCTCCGCCACGTCCTCGTGGGTCGCACCCCTCGGTATGTCGTAGTAACCCACCTCCACCGCCGTCTCCACGACCTCGCGCTGCCTCTCCGTCAGACCCCGTCCTAGCTCGCTCTCCTCCGGCGAGTACTCGCCGACGTTCTTGAGCATGACCTCGCTGTCCTCCGTCACCTTGAGGAACTCCGACATCGAGTCCTGAACTGCCTCGTTCTTGCCTATGACCGTCATCTCGAGCCCGCCATCGCGGAACGGGAACGGGGTCTCGATGATGAGGCCGTGTTCGTCGGCAATCTCCAGCAGCTCGGTCGCGGGGCTGCCGCGGCGGAACCGGACGTAGAGGTAGAAGCTGTCGCCCTCGTCCTCGAACACCTCGTGATCTATCACCAGTTCGTGGTCGCTCAGGAGGTCGTCCACTCCCGTCCGAGGCCCCTCGCATCCGTATATCACTATGCCCTCGCCCTCGGAGAGCAGGGCTATATGTCTTATCGACGTCCTGTCGGCCTCGACGGAGGGCAGGAGGTCCCGCTCGATAGGGTGAAGGTAGCCGTCTGGTGGTTTCAGGGTGTACTGGTAGTATCGCATACGTGGTAGAGGAGCCGGGGGTAGTAAAAACCTGCTATGGACGGCGACGACTATACCTGTCTCCGTCGAACCACCGTAGATTAGAGGCGCAAGATACAACCTCGGCTGTCTCCTGCCTCTCAACGATGAGCGACACCCCGCCCTGGAACAGAGTGTACGACGACTACGGAATAGAGGAGCCGGAGTTCCCCGACGAACCGCTGCACTCCATCCTGGACCGCACCGCCGACGAACACCCAGACACCGGAGTGGTGCAGGCAGGCGAAGCCACGAGCTATCCGGAGCTCCGCGACCAGGCGGAGTCCCTGTCTAAATGGCTTCACGACCAAGGCGTCGGAAACGGAGACCACGTCGCCGTCGCGCTTCCGACGTCCACCGAGTTCCTCGTCGCCTCGTACGGCGTCTCGATGTCCGGCGCCACCTTCGTCCCCCTCCCCGTGCTGGAGTCCACCGAGGACCTCGTGTCGAACCTCGAGAAGGTCGAACCCGAGGCGGTCGTCGGTGGAGGAGCTCACGCCAGCAAAGCCGAGGAGATAGAGGACGTGCTTGACACCGGACTGCTGGTGACCACGGGGGAAGAGGGACACGACCTCGGTGAAGCGACGTCGGGGGACGGCAGCTACCGCGCCGACGTCGAACCCGACGAGGACGTCTACGCCGTCATGTTCACGGGAGGCACCAGCGGCGTCCCGAAGGGATGCATGCTCACCCACCGGAACGTCGCTGCGAACGCCGCACAGGTCGAGGCGTCGATGTCCCGCGCCGCAGACCTCATGCGAGGGAGAGCCGACCTCGTCAACGCTCTGCCCCTGTACCACGCGTACGGCCACACGACTGCGCACGGGTTCGTCCGCATCGGAGCCAACCAGCTGCTCGTCGAGGACCCCAGGGACTACGACGAGATATC
>CAZXNG010000209.1:0-2549 GCA_964642065.1 uncultured Halobacteriales archaeon | reverse complement strand
CGTCGTGCTCCCGCTGCTGCTCGCGGCGGCGTTGCTCGAGAGCACCCTGATCTGGCTGCTACCTAGCGGGGCCACCGGCACACCCGTGCCGGAGGAGTCCGACGTCGAGGTAGAGGGAGAGGTCGGGCTACGTGAAGGAGACGGGAAGCGATAGGGACTGCGATGGTCCAGGTACTCGTCCGAGTCTCCGGTTCCGCGAGAGTAGCGTAGGTTCAGTAACCCTCCGGGGAGCCGGTCTCGGGATGCAGCACGAAACCCCAGCTGTATCTATCGCCGTCGTCGGGAATGGGTTCCGCGCCCTCGAAGACGTAGAACTCGGCCTCGAACCGCAGCGAGGTCGACGGCGCGGGTTCGTCCGCGTCGGACCCCCTCCAGACGACCGCCAGCTCCTGCGAGTCCACCTCACCGGGTTCGAGCTCACCGAACTGGTATTCCTCGGTCATCGCGAAGCCCTCCTCCGAGAGCCTCCAGAAGCCGTGGTCGGGGCTCCGCTCCAGGTCGGCTTCGTCGAGAGGTAGCAGCCAGAAGTCGCCCGCGGACGCCGTCCACAACAGAGCGTGCCTGCGTTCGCCGTACGACCACGTGGAACCGGACTCGTTGGCGAGCGACACCTCCACCGACGGTGGCTCCTCCGGTGACACGAGGTCGTCGTTCACCGGTTCAACCGAGTGATGTAGCTGCCGGTCGTCGGAGACCCCCTCACCTTCGACGGTGAACCGCAGCTCCTCCGGAGGCGAACGCAGTCGGTCGAGGCATCCCGTGGACGTGGCCGCCGCTGCAGCGGAGACGGACAGGAACTGCCTGCGTCTCATGATGTGTTACGAGACGCGCCGCAGGTACAAACGGGTTTCGTAGGCTGAAACATCGGTTCGACCCAACGTCCTGCCCCGTGGTTCACTCGGGTTCGAACTCCAGCGCCACCGAGTTGATGCAGTAACGTTCGCCGGTCGGTTCGGGGCCGTCGTCGAATACGTGGCCGAGGTGGCCTCCGCAGTTCGAACAGACGACCTCGGTGCGCCGCATCCCGTGGCTGGTGTCGACGCGGGTCTCCACGGCTCCGGAGTCGACGGCGTCCCAGTAGCTCGGCCAGCCCGTCCCGCTGTGGAACTTGTGGTCGCTGTCGAACAGCTCCTGGCCGCAGCCCGCGCAGACATAGGTTCCGTCCCCCTCGTGGTCGACGTAGTCGCCGCTGAACTTCGGCTCCGTACCGGCTTCGCGGAGAACACGGTACTCCTCCTCCGAAAGCTTCTCCCGCCACTCGTCCTCGGAGTCGGGCTTCGACTCTGTCATGTATCCACGTAGGACTCCGGAACGTAAAACCTGCACGGCGGATAGGCGAGCAGCCGAGCCACCCGGACTCCGTCACTCCTCCACGACGACGAAGACGGGCTCCCCGAGGCGTTCGCTCCTGCACTCCGGACACTTCGAGGGAGAAATCCTGTCGTCGAACCCTGTGAACCCGCACTCCCTGCACTCCGGCGGAGCCACCAGCAGACGCTCGCCGGTACCCTCCAGCGACGCAGCCACGTGTTCTAGGTGCTCCTGTACCTCCTTGACGGAGGCGTCGACCCGCCCCGCTATCTCCGAGGGCGGTGCCTCGCGTCCGCGGAGGAGGTCTACGATACGTTCACGCGTCGTCGGCATCAGCCTCCACCTCGTCTGCATCGTCGTCCACCCCGGAGACGCCGTCGAATCCATGTCTCTCCAGGCTCTCGTCCACGTCCTCCTTCAGCTCCTCGGCGAGCCCCGTGTCCGCGGCCTCCAGCGCGCGCTTTACGCAGCCGAACCTGGCTTTCTCGATAGCTATCCGCGTGGCTCCGCTGTCGATGCCGCGCCGTATCTTGCCCGCGACCTCCCCGGCGGCCTCACCGTCCACGTCCTCCAGCAGTTCGGCGACGTGCTCCAGCGAAGCCCTGGTGCCGTCGAGCACGAGGTAGCCTCCGTGTTCGAATACCTCCATCGACACCCCGTGAGTCTGCGGCCAGCAAAACTCCGTCGGTGGCCTGCTCCCGGCTTCCGACGGAGACAAGTACACCGCCGGCTTCTACCCGGTATGAACGTACGTCTCCTGGTGCTGGGGCTCCTCGCGGTCGCCGTAGGCGTCGCCGTCAACCTCTACCCCCTCGTCGAGGATCTGCCGTATCACGCGGGTGTGGTGTTATCGACGTCCACCGGCGCCGCGGTGTTCTTCCTTCTCCTCTGGCTCGGATACAGAGCCGGCGTCGTGGACTGAGCTCGTATCTCATCCCGCACCGCTCCCGCCGCAGACGTCTCTGGCCGCGACCGGTCGTTAACTGAAACCCTCTTTTTAGCCTACGTAACTAATATGGAAACTACCCTCAAACGTGGAACTGTGAGACGAAGAACCCTGATGAAGTACGCTGGAACCGCTGCGGCCGCCGGAGCGGTCTCCGGCTGCCTCCACGACGACCCAGGAGAGGGAGACGGCAACCGGACCGACGGAGAGGACGACGCCGACGACGTGGAGACCTCGGTCGTCGACACGTCGTTCACTGTCGATGGAACCTTCGACGGCGTACACCGACACG
>CAZXNG010000208.1:0-2569 GCA_964642065.1 uncultured Halobacteriales archaeon | reverse complement strand
AAGCCCTCCACCGGCTCGTCAACTTCCTCCACGACCTCGCGACAGTCGCCCTCGTAAACGTCTACCCGCCCTTCGACATCGTTCAGACGGACGCCCTCGCGGAGGTAGTCCGCAGCCACCGGGTTGAGTTCGACGGCTGAGACGTCCGCGCCGGCTACGGCGGCGGGGAGCGTCCAGTAGCCGACGCCGGCGAACATGTCGAGCACCTGATCCTCCGGGTCGACGACCTCCTGCGTCCGAAGGCGCTCGCGCTGGTTGCCGGTGCTGAACATCACCTCGGCGGGGTCGAGCCGGTAGCTGACGCCGTGTTCGCGGTGCGTGGTCACGGTGTCGCTGTCTCCACCGACGAACTCGACGTCGGGCTCACGCGTCGCTCCGTCGACGCCCCAGTAGTCGAGCACCGTCGAGGCCGCGGAGACCTCCATCACCCCCTCCGCTATCTCCCGCCGCTCGGCCTCCGTGTACCCCTCCATTCGCACGAGCGCGACGTCTCCTACGAGGCTCCAGGCCGAGGGAGGGTCGTCGACGTCGACCACGTCCGAAAGCGACCGACGTCGGTGGACGGGCTCCTCCTGCTCCTCGACGACGTAGCTCTCGGCTTCGCCGTCGACGGGCAGCAGTGCGTGGTCTCCGTCGCGCACCACGCTCCTGTCCTCGTCGTAGACGCCGCGCCGCCGGAGCTCATCCATCTCGTCTTCGGCGTCCTCGAGGGGTACGCGCGCTACGGGATACACGGTGTCTAGGACGTTGGTCGCCGGCTTACGGTTTACGTCCGGGTCTCGCACGGTGGTATATACCGTGTCGAAGTCAGTAGAAAGGAAGGCTCGGATGGGTCTATGACCTTTCTTACATGGTTAGAAGCTTTCGTGAACCCGTGACCTGTCCTCAAGCGGCGTTAAGTTAACCCGAATTTTGTATCACGTTTTACCCCCTTGAAGTAGCAGGGAAGCCTACTGAGAACCGGTGACAGAGATGAGAACCAGGACTGTCGCGCTCGCCGCGGTGGTCGCCCTCGTGCTGGCGGCAGCCGGCGGCGTCGCGACGGCACAGAACACGTCGGACGAGACGACGGTAGACAACACGACTGCAGACGACGCCACGGCGGACGAAGCCGACGCGGACGTACAGCTGTCGTTGGGAGAGCAGATATCGATACTCGTAGCCAACCATCAGACCGAGGTTTCGCACACGGTAGAGAACGCGGCGTTCGAGGTCGCGTTCGACCGTGACCCCGAGGCAGCAGTTCAGAATCGCACGCAGGAACTCGAGGAGCGTATGGAGCACGCGGAACAGAAGAAAGCCGAGATAGAGGAGAAGGCCGACTCCGGCGCGATATCCGAGCGACGCGCGATGGCGGAGAAGGCGAAGCTCTCGACGGAGGCCGACGCGGTGAACCGGTCCGCCGACTCGGTCATCGGTCGCGCCGCCGAGCAGGGCATCGATGTCTCCGCCGTTGAGACGCTGAAGCAGAACGCGAGCGAGCTATCCGGCGAAGAGGTCTCCAAGATAGCCCGCAGCATAGCCGGTCCGGGGGTCGCCGAAGACCGCAGACCCGAGCAGGCAGGCCCGCCAGAGGACCGTGCATCCGACGAAGCATCCGACGAACCCGAAGGCGAGGAAGCACCCGGCAACGAGAGCGACGACGTAGACGCTGCTGAGGACTCCGACTCCGACGAGGACGAAGAAAGCTCACCGTATATACGATCTGCACGATAGATTTCGACGATGAACCGGGGGTCTTTAACAGATTACCACGGACTTTTCCAAGAGAACTAAATGAGATACGAACTCCTCGCGTTCGTGACAGTCGCCCTGCTCGCGTTAGCCGCAGCCACGGGTACCGCCGCCGCGGACACCTCGACTGTAGACGTTCAGCTGATGGAAGACGGCGACGCCAACCTGACGGTGACGACGGAGACGCTGCTGGAATCCGATGACGACGTAGAGGTGTTCCAGACCAGGGTAGTGGAAGACGAGCAACGCAAGAGGAACCTCGGTGAGACGACCAGAGACAGGTTCGCCGCCTTCGCCGACAGAGCAGGCGCGGAGGTCGACCGCGAGATGTCGGTGTCCGACGCCTCCGTCGACGCCTCGATAGAGGACGACGTCGGCACCACGGTGGTCGAGTTCGAGTGGACAGGGTTCGCCTCCGCCAGCGACGGCTCGGTGACGGCGGGCGACGTCTTCGCCGGAGGGTTCTCCTTCGACGAAGGCACCACTCTCACGGTCCACGCCCCCTACGGCTACGCCGTCGCAGACGCAGACGCGCCCGGGGCAGACGTCGGCGACGCCTCGGTCACCTGGGCCGGACCCGTCGACTTCGAGGGCGACGTCAGCTTGAGGTTCGAACCGGCCGAACCCGACGGTGGAGAGGGAATGCCTGGCTTCACCTCCGTCGCCGCGTTGCTCGCTCTCGTCGCTCTCGCGGTGCTCCGGAAGGTAGAGTAGAACAGCAGCGGCTCTACCAGATGAGCTCGTCGTCGCTCTCTATCATGTAGAGCGTACGGGCGGCGATGTTGACGGCGTGGTCTCCCACGCGTTCGAGGTCGCGTATCGTCAGCAGCAGCCG